>CAZFQU010000033.1:0-21716 GCA_964521245.1 uncultured Alistipes sp.
TTCAGAATGTGATTCAGATTGAGCCTGAAGATAAGGTTCGTGCATATATTAACGTTAAGCGACTCAGCGACGAGGAGTACATCAACAATAACTATATTGTGATGTGTACCAAGGATGGAACCATTAAAAAGACCAAGCTTGAGGAGTATTCGCGTCCCAGAGCAAACGGTGTCAACGCAATCGTCATCCGCGAGGGCGACCAGCTGCTCGAGGCTAAGCTAACGTCGGGCAATGCCGATGTGATGATTGCAGCACGCGAGGGTAAGGCTATCCGCTTCAACGAGAATACCGTTCGCGCTGTGGGTCGTACGAGTATGGGTGTGCGCGGTATCTCCATCGACGAGGATGATGAGGTTATAGGTATGATATGTATCGAGCCCGACTCGGGCAAGGATGTGTTGGTGCTGAGCGAGAATGGCTATGGTAAGCGTACCGACCTCGAGGAGTATAGAATAACAAATCGCGGTGGTAAGGGTGTTCGCACAATCCACATTACCGAAAAGACGGGTAAGCTGATTTCGATTCAGTCGGTGAGCGACGATAACGACCTTATGATTATCAACCGCTCGGGTCTGACCATCCGCACAGCTGTCGAGCAGATACGTCTTGCGGGTCGTGCAACTCAGGGAGTGAAGGTCATCGACCTCAGAGAGGGCGATGCCATAGCTTCGGTGATGGCTGTTCCTGCGCAGGAGGAGGATGAGAATCAGGAGGGTATAATGGCTGAGGAGCCGAAGACTGAAGTTGATGCCGAGGTTCAGCCCTCTGTGGATGCAAATAATGAAGAATAACAACGAAAAATAACTTTAACTTTTATTTACAACTATGAAGAAGATTTTTTTGATGGCAGTGGCAGCTATGCTGCTCGCTGCTCCTGCAGTGCAGGCACAGAAAGTCAACAGCGCAGCTGAGGTGGCAAAGCTCGAGAAGAGCGATGCTGAGATTCAGGACGCAAAGAAGAACATCAAGTCGGCAACATGGGTTAAGCGCGCCCAAACTATGGCTTCTGCCTTTACGGTAGCCACTGCCGGCATCTACGAGACTATGAACGCTGACCAGCTCAAGGCTGCTTGTGGCGAGCCTATGTCGGTTGAGGTGGTAAAGATTCACGGTGGTGCTGAGGCTGAGGCTAAGACCTTCGGGTGGATTACCGTATTCGTTCAGAATGGTGCTGTTAAGGCGTGGACCCACAACAAGGAGGTTCGCGATGGTCTCTACGAGGATTTTATGGAGGCTGTGAACAAGGCTTACGAGCTTGATGCAAAGTCGGCTTCGAAGCTCAAGCCCATTATGGCAAATGCTCAGAACCACTTCATCGAGCGTGGTAACGTGAACTACGAGGCAGGTCTGTATCACAAGGCTGCCGAGGCTTATAAGCGTGCTTACGAGATTGTCGCTCACCCCGCTTATGGCGCTCCTGCTGACCCCAACTTCCTCTTCAACGCAGGTCAGCTCTATGTGTTTGCCGGTGTGAACGATGCTAAGTATTTCGTTGAGGCTGAGCAGTGCTTGCGCAAGGCTATCGAGGCTGGTTATACCGGTGAGAACGGCGATGTTTACTACTACCTCTACCACGCTTGCTATGGTCAGACCACAGGTTTGGATAAGGAGAGCGACGAGCGTGCTGCTATCTTGGCTAAGGCTAAGAGTGCCTTGACCGAGGGTGTTGAGAAGTTCCCCACAAATCAGGATATCATCAGCGCACTTTTGAACCTCTATATGGCTGAGCCTACCGTAGGTAACCCCGCTGAGCTTATCGATATGATTAAGGCTGCTATCGAGCGCAACCCCGAGAGCGTCGATATGTGGACTTGCCTTGCTCTGGCTAACTACCAGATGAAGAACCACGACGATGCTATCGCTGCCGGTGCTAAGGCTGTTGCTCTTGCTCCCGAACTCTACGATACCAACTATCGTCAGGGTATCTTCTGGGCTACTAAGGGCGATGCTCTTGGCGAGGAGATGAACAAGAAGAGCTACACTCGTCAGGCTGACTACGATGCTGACTATGCAGTGGTTAACGACGCTTATCGCGCTGCTATCCCCTTCCTCGAGAAGGCTCACTCGCTCCAGCCCGCAAACGTAGGCGTGGTTGAGACTCTCAAGTCGCTCTGCTTCCGTCTGCGTGACGAGGAGGGTATGATGGATAAGTACAACGTCTATAACTCCTTGCTCAAGGAAATGAAATAGTGCTATATAGGATATACAAGCAGAGAGGTTGCCCCTTGAGGTGACCTCTCTGTTTTTTGGGGGGGGGAGGTAATTATATACAATTTTACGCTCGGTTAAAATTACAGCTTTTCAGCCGTTAAGCTGAAAAAAGTCCCCTGCCCGAGGCTGGGAATTTAGGGGGTGGGTCAGCAACTCAAACAACGGCGCTACGCCGTGAACAAACAGCAACCAAAAGCGAACGATGTTTTCTATTGTGCAATTTCGTATATAAGCACCTTTTTTTGAAGGTGGAACAATATATTTGTCCCTCGATTTGATTTTTTGAGAAAAATGCAATAAATTTGTATATTTAAGCGTTAAGAATAAGCTATAAATCGACGTCAACAAATAAAAACAGAATATATGAGTGAGGTAATTAACATCAAAGAACTTAACGAACGCATCGAACGTGAATCGGTTTTTGTCGATACTCTTCGTCGCGAAATGGGCAAAGTCATCGTTGGTCAGAGCCACCTTGTCGATACTCTGCTTATCGGTCTGCTCTCTAACGGTCATATCCTCTTGGAGGGTGTCCCCGGTTTGGCTAAGACCTTGGCAATAACCACTTTGGCAAAGGCTGTGAATGCAGATTTTTCGCGCATACAGTTTACTCCCGACCTTCTGCCTGCCGACCTTCTCGGTACACTTATCTATTCGCAGAAGAGCGAGGAGTTTTTGGTTAAGAAGGGTCCCATCTTCGCAAACTTCGTTTTGGCAGACGAGATTAACCGTTCGCCCGCAAAGGTGCAGTCGGCACTCTTGGAGGCTATGCAGGAGCGTCAGGTGACCATCGGTCACGAGACCTTCCCTCTGCCCCAGCCCTTCCTTGTGTTGGCTACCCAAAACCCATTGGAGCAGGAGGGTACCTATCCTCTGCCTGAGGCACAGGTCGATCGTTTTATGCTCAAGGCCAAGATATCCTACCCCAAGAAGCAGGAGGAGCGCGATATCGTGCGTATGAACCTTTCGGGTAAGGGGCTGCCCGAGGTCGAGAGAGTCATCACTCCCGAGGATATTATCAAGGCTCGCAAGGTTGTCGAGGATGTATATATGGACGAGAAAATCGAGAAGTATATCATCGATATTATTTTTGCCACCCGCGAACCCGGTGAGTATAACCTGCGTAATCTCCAGCCACTTATCGCCTATGGTGGTTCGCCTCGTGCCTCCATCTCGCTTGCCAAGGCAGCTCGTGCCTACGCCTTTATTCGTCGTCGTGGCTATGTTATCCCCGAGGATGTTCGTGCCGTATGTCACGATGTTCTCCGCCACCGCATAGGTCTTACCTACGAGGCTGAAGCCGAGAATATCACCACCGAGGAGATTATAACCGATATATTGAACAACGTCATAGTCCCTTAAAATTGTTTTGAGGGGTGATTACTGCGTTACTCTCAATTGAAAAATCCTCATTTACTCTTAGGTAAACTCCGGTGTTTTCAATTTTCGAGTGCCTTGTAATCCCCGCCTCAAAAGCAATTTTAAGCAAAGGAAAGAGGGGTGATTACTGCGTTACTCTCGATTGAAAATCCTCATTTACTCTTAGGTAAACTCCGGTGTTTTCAATTTTCGAGTGCCTTGTAATCCCCATCTCAAAAGCAATTTTAAGTAAAGAAGAGAGGGGTGATTACTGCGTTACTCTCGATTGAAAAATCCTCATTTACTTGGAGTAAATCCTTGTTGCCGAATAATTAAATCGATGCAGGAAAAGGAATCTGACATATTAAAACGAGTCCGTAAAATCGAGATTAAGACTCGAGGACTCTCCAACGAGATATTTGCCGGTAAGTATCACACTGCTTTCCGCGGACGAGGTATGTCCTTTTCCGAGGTTAGGGAGTATCGTGCAGGAGATGATGTGCGCGATATAGATTGGAACGTAACGGCTCGTTCGCGCACGCCCCACATCAAGGTCTATGAGGAGGAGCGTGAGTTGACAATGATGCTTTTGGTCGATGTCAGCTCGTCGCGTATGTTTGGCTCTACGGAGCGACTCAAGAAGAGCATCATCACCGAGATAGCTGCCGTATTGGCATTCTCGGCAGCCCAAAACAACGACAAGGTGGGTTGCATACTCTTTTCGGACAGGGTCGAGAAGTTTATCCCGCCCAAGAAGGGCAAGAGTCATATTCTGATGATTATCCGCGAGTTGATTAGCTTCACTCCCCAATCCGAGCGCACCCTTATCTCGGAGCCTGTGCGCTACCTTACCAATGCCATCAAGAAGCACTGCACGGCATTCATCCTCTCGGACTTTATCTCTCCCGAGTCGGATGTTGAGCCACTTTCCGATGCGCTGAAAGTTGCAAGCGGGAAGCACGATATGGTTGCCATACGCATTGTTGACCCGCGTGAGAAGGAGTTGCCCGACGTTGGCATTGTCGAGTTTAAGGATGCCGAGACGGGTAAGATAGCGTGGATTGACACCTCGTCGAGCCGTTTGCGCCAACACTACGCCCAAAGTTGGCAGCAACGTAGCGATTTGACCGAGTCGATACTCAAACAGCGAAGAGTCGATATGGCGACCATTCAGACCGACGAGGATTATGTTGTCGAACTTATAAAACTCTTCAAAAAGAGATGAAACAACTAAGATATGCCCTTGCTGCGCTCCTTACTCTCACTCTTTGTGGGGTGTGGGCGCAAGCTCAAAAAGTAGAGATAAGCTCCTATGTCGAGCCCGACACGGTACAGATAGGCGACCTGTTCACCTACACCATCGAGGTTAAGCGCGATATGGCTCAGGTGTCGGAGTTTCCCATCTATAATATCGACAATAGCGACGGCAAAGGTGCAAATGTCGAGCTTGTGGAGGAGATGGCTGTCGATACTCTCTCGCGTGAGGGACGTATGTTGCATCTGCGTAAGCGTTATGTGATGCAGGTATTCGACGAGGGTATTATCAATATGGGGCGTGGCTCGATACTCTTTGCCGACAAGAATATCGTCGATACGCTCTATGGTAAAGATTCGGTCTATCTGACCATTATGCCCATTCTTATCGACTCGGTGGCTGCCGCAAATGGTCTGCGCGATATCAAACCTCAGAAGGATATGCCCTTTAAGTTTGGCGAGATTAGCGGCTATGTGGGTTGGAGTCTTGTGGCTCTGCTGCTGCTTGCATTGGCAATCTATTTACTGCTGCGCATACTTGCCCACTATGGCAAGAACTTCGGCGATTTGTTTAAGCCCGCACCACCTCTACCGCCTCACGTCGTGGCTATACGCGCACTCGAGGCTCTGCACCACCGCAAGTTGTGGCAGAACGAGAAGTATAAGCTCTACTACTCGGAGCTTACCGATATTTTGCGTACCTATATCGTGGGTCGCTACTCGATAGGTGCTATGGAGATGACCTCCGACGAGATTCTGGAGGCTATGCGCTCGCTCTCGGAGGAGGAACTGCCCCGCAAAGCATCGATGGATTTATGCTCCATATTGCGCGAGGCAGACCTTGTGAAGTTTGCTAAGGCTCAGCCCTCTGCCGAGGAGAACGAGGCTGCATACACCATGGCATACTACTTTGTCGAGGAGACCAAAATTCAAGATACTGTGCCTGCCGATGGCGAGGGTATCGATGCAAAACAATAGCAGAGATGAGAAAGATAGTTTTTATTATACTCTTTATGTTTGCCATTCTGCCTGTGGTGGCTCAGAAATATCCCGAGCGCAGAGCCGTGCGTAGGGGTAACGACGCCTTCGACAAGGGGCGTTACGACCTGAGTATCGACCGCTATCAGGCAGCAGAGTCGCTCCAACCCGGAACGTGGGAGGCTCTCTATAATGTGGGCAATGCCTTCTATCGCTCCGAGCAGATGGATAAGGCAGAGAAGGCACTCCTTGCAGCTGCCTCCGATTCGTTGCGCAGTGCCGAGGAGCGTAGCGATGCCTACTATAATCTGGGTAAGGTGCAGTTCGATGGTCAGAAGTTGCAGGAGTCGTTGGAGAGCTATCGCAATGCCTTGAGACTCAACCCCAAGGATGAAGATGCGAAGTTCAACTATACCTATGTGAAGCGTCTGCTCGAGCAGCAGCAACAGCAAGACCAGCAACAGCAAGACCAGCAACAGCAAGACCAGCAACAAGACGAGCAACAGCAGGATAATCAGGACCAGCAGGATAATCAGGATAATCAAGAGCAGCAGCAACCCTCCGAGCCTCAGGAGCAGGAGTCGGAGGGAAAGCCCGAGCCTCGTGAGGGCGAGATTTCGCCTCAGGAGCAGGAGCGTATGCTCGAGGCTATTCAGGCTCAAGAGGACCAGACACAAGAGAAACTCAAGGAGAAGCAGGGTGTTGTTGTTCGCGGAACTAAAAATTGGTAGTTATGAAGGAGTTTTACTCACCATATTGGCTATTTGCACTCATAATTTTGGTGCCGATGATTGCCCTCTACATCTATCAGATGTTGAAAGGCAGTTCGACAATTGCTATCTCTACTCTCCAGTGGCTCAAAGGTGCGCCACGCACTTGGCGTTACTATATGCGTCACCTGCCGTTTGTCTTGCGCTGTGTGGCAGTGGTTTGCATCATCATTGCCCTTGCTCGTCCACGTACCGTGGAGCATCACTCCTCTACCACAACCGAGGGTATCGATATTGTGTTGGCTCTCGATATCTCGGGTTCGATGCTTGCCAGAGACTTTAAGCCCGACCGTCTGGAGGCAGCAAAGAAGATGGCAGGCGAGTTTATCTCCGACCGTCAGGGCGACCGCATAGGTTTGGTGGTCTTTGCAGGCGAGTCATTCACCCAAAGTCCGCTTACTACCGACTACTCGACACTTCAAACCCTCTTGGCACGTCTTAAGAGTGGCATAATCGAGGATGGTACGGCTATCGGTAATGGCTTGGCAACAGCCATAAATCGCCTCAGAGAGAGCGATGCCAAGTCGAAGGTTATCATCCTTCTGACCGATGGTGTCAACAACAGAGGACAGATTGCTCCGCTTACGGCAGCTGCGATAGCCAAAGAGCAGGGTATAAGGGTCTATACCATAGGTGTCGGTACTATTGGCGAGGCACCCTATCCGGCTATCGACCCCTTTGGACGTATGACCTTTGTAAACCAGAAGGTCGAGATTGACGAAAAGACTCTGCGTCAGATGGCATCTCAAACCGATGGCCAATACTTCAGAGCTACCGACAACGAGGCTCTGCGTAGCATCTACGAAAAGATAAACCAGTTGGAGAAGAGTAGGGTAGAGATAACCGACTATACTACCTACACCGAGGAGTTTATGCCTTGGGTGATATATGCTGTGGTATTGCTTTTGGTCGAGCTGCTCCTGCGCCAATTACTCTTCAAACGTGTTTCCTAAAGATACGCACTACAAAAAAAGAATAAAATGTTTAGATTTGAATCTCCACAATATCTTTGGTTGCTGCTAATAGTGCCTGTGGCTATTCTGCTCTACGCTCTGGTGGGCTATGCAGCTAAAAGACGTCTTGCCCGCTTTGGCAATATGGCGACGCTTAGCGAGCTTATGCCCGACCGTTCTACTTTGCGTCTGAAGTTGAAATTTGCTTTGTGGCTATTGGCTATGGTGCTGATAATCTTTTCGTTGGCACGCCCGCAATTAGGCTCACGCCTCAAGGAGCAGAGTGCCAAGGGTATAGAGATGATGTTGGTGGTCGATGTGTCGAACTCGATGCTTGCCGAGGATTTCGAGCCTACACGTTTAGACCGCACGAAGTATGCCATTGGAAAACTCTTCGACGAGCTGAATCAGTCGCGTGTGGGTTTGGTGGTCTTTGCAGGCGAGGCAAAGGTGCAGCTGCCCATAACCTCGGACTATCGTATGGCTCGCTCGTTTGCCAAGCGAATCGACCCGTCGCTCCTGTCGGTGCAGGGAACAGATATCGCTCAGGCGTTGAGGTTGGCAACCATCTCTTTCTCGTCTGATAACGAGAAGCAGAGTTCTCGCGCCATAATCCTCATCACCGATGGCGAGAGTCACGAAGGCGATGTGTTGGCTGCTGCCGAGCAGGCTAAACAATATGGTATTAGAATCTATACCATAGGTATCGGAACACCCGAGGGCGCACCGATTATGATTGATGGAAACTATATCAAAGATGAGGATGGTAATATGGTGGTGTCGCATCTTGACGAAAATCTGCTTGAGAAGGTGGCTGCCATAACCGATGGTGTATATGTCAGAGCCTCGAAACAGGATATAGGTCTTGACGAGATTGTTCGTGAGATTGACTCAATGGAGAAGAGCGAGTTGGAGATACTTCGATATGAGGAGTTTCAGGAGTACTATCAATATCTGCTTGCAGCAGCTCTCGCTTTGCTCTTTGTTGAGGCAGCAGTACTCGACAGACGCAACCGCCTACTCTCCAAATTTAATATTTTTCGTCAATAAGTATGTATAGCTCACTCTCACAATACGTAGAGGCTTTGGAACAAGCCGGCGAGCTTTTGCGCATAAAGGCAAGAGTGAATACCGAGCTTGAGATTGCAGAGATTACCGACCGAGTATCAAAGAGCGAGGGCGGAGGTAAGGCCCTGCTCTTTGAAAATACGGGGACCGACTATCCGGTCTTGACCAATATGATGGGTTCGGATAGGCGAATAGCTATGGCTTTAGGTGTGGATAATCTCGACTCTCTGACCCAAAGAATCGATAGCCTGATTAAGCGTGTGACTACCCCTCCTGCGGGACTGTGGGATAAACTCAAGATGTTGCCTCTGTTGGCTGACGTGTCGCGTTGGCTCCCCAAGCGACTTAATTCTAAAGGCGAGTGCCAGAGCGTAGTCTTCGAGGGTAGTGATGCCGACCTTGATCGCCTGCCCATACTCAAGTGCTGGCCCTGCGACGGTGGAAGGTTCATCACCCTGCCAATGGTCAACACACTCGACCCCGAGACGGGCTTAAGAAACGTGGGAATGTATCGTATGCAGCAACTCGACTCCCACTCGACGGGTATGCATTGGCACATACATAAGACCGGAGCCAGACACTACGAGGGCTATAAACGTGCAAACAAAATAATGCCTGTGACCATTACGTTGGGAGGTGACCCCGCATATACCTATGCGGCAACAGCCCCTATGCCCGACAATATGGACGAGTATCTGTTGGCTGGATTCCTGCGCCAAAGACCCGTAGAGTTGGTCAAATCGCTTACCAATGATATCTGGATACCCTCGGATTGTGACTTTGTTATCGAGGGCTATGTCGATCCTCGGGAGGAGAAGTTTCTCGAGGGTCCGTTTGGCGACCATACGGGATTCTATTCGCTCGAAGATTACTACCCGAAGTTCCACCTGACGGCAATCACCACCCGACGAGGAGCAATCTATCCGGCAACTTTGGTAGGCGTGCCGCCACAAGAAGATGCCTATATAGCCAAGGCTACCGAGCGTATATTTCTTGCACCCATACGCCTTGCCCTCCAGCCCGAGGTGCGCGATTTGTGGATGCCCGAAGAGGGTACGGCTCACAATATCGCAGTAGCATCTGTCGAGTGTCGATACCCCGGACAGGCGCGTAAGGTGGCTCAAGGTTTGTGGGGAGCAGGTCAGATGATGTTTAATAAATATCTTGTGCTGACTCCTCCTGAGGTTAAGGTGCGCTCGGTAGAGCAACTCTCCGAGCTTCTGTGCAGAGTCGATTTGTCGCTTAACCTACATTTCGATTCGGGAATATATGATGTTCTGGACCACGCAACAGCAACGTGTGGCTATGGCTCGAAGATGCTCTTCGACCTCACGGCGGTCGATACCTCACAACGCAGACCCGAGCCTAAGTTGCCACGCACGTTTGAACCTCGGGGCGGAGTGTGGTTGGTCAACACTTCGCTTGTCGAGAGGTGGAGTCTTTTGGTGTTGTATGCCGAGCGTAGTCGTCCCGATAGGGTAGATGTAGAGAGCTACCTTGAGCATAACGCTATCTCGGGTGTGAAGTTCGTTGCCCTGTTCGACTATGCAGCTGCCGGCTCGATGAACGATGGCGACCTATTGTGGCTCGCAGCAGCAAATACCGACCCTAAACGCGATGTAAAACTCAGTGGCTCTACACTTATTATCGATGCGAGAAGCAAACGCCCCGGCTTGGAGGGTAACCCTTTGCGCTTTCCGAATGTGGTAAGCTCCCTGCCCGAGACTATTCATCTTGTCGATGAGCGTTGGGAGGAGTATGGTCTGGGTGAGAAGTTGGAGTCGCCATCGCGCAGGTATCGCAAACTTTGGCTTTCGGATAGAGCCGAGTGGTAGGATGGAACTATGGGGCTGTTTTCTAAAAGTGAACTGCGTGCGGTATTGATATTCCTGCCACTGATGCTGTTGGTGGTTGTGGGTGCAATGTTGGTCAGGGTGCGTCAATCGGAGTTTAGGGTCGATAGGCTCAACTCCCAGCAGAACTCTTGCCACGCTGATTCGCTACTTCTCTTTAGTTTCGACCCCAATACCATAGGCTACGATTCGCTCCAGATGTTGGGCTTTAGCAAGAGTCAGGCGCTACAACTTCTCAAGTATCGTGAGGCGGGCAAGATATTTCGTCTGCCCGAAGAGGTGGATGCCATATACGGTATGACCGACTCGCTCTATCGTCGCCTCAGACCCTATATCGTCATAGGCGAGGAGTATCGGCTCAAACCTCGTAACTTCGACAGTCTCAAACCCCGTTACCCTTCATACAGAAGAGAGTTCACACCACATGGAGAGTTCGGTATCGACACTGTCGGTGTGGAGTATCTTCGCTCCTTGGGCTTTTCGCTCCGTTTCTCCGAAGCATTTGTCGATTGCTATCGTCGTCGGCAGATGCGCTCGTTGGAAGAGCTGCGCGAGATAAACTTCATTGGCGACTCTATAACCGACCTGCTCGCGCCCTATATTATCTTTCCGGCAAGAGAGAAGAGTACGTTTGACTCCCCGATAGAGATAAATAGTGCCGACTCTTCAACCCTCTGTCGGGTTTATGGCATAGGTCCTCGAACAGCCTCAGAGATTATAAAGTATCGTCAAAGGCTAGGCGGATTCTGCAAAATAGAGCAACTTTCAGAGGTTAAAGGGGTAACAGAGGCAAATTATCGTAAAATTTTGCAACAAATTTGTTGCGATTCCTTTCTAATTCAAAAAATTGATATTAACTTTGCACCCGCTTTGAGCATAAGGGAGCATCCCTACATGCCACCGCGAATTATAAGAAAGTTAATTAGTAAGCGACAACAACGCAAATCGAAAGGAGGTTGGAGTACCGTAGAAGAGATGGTCGAAGAGAACATATTGACACCGATGGAGGCAGAGAGATTGCGTCCTTATCTTGAGTTCGGTACACAGCAGCAGGAGTAGATTGAGAAAACTTTTTAGCCATAGGGTAGGTCGAAACCCGTCTGAGCAACCCATAGGTGGGTGGTGCGAAGAGAATAATCGACAACCAAAACAACAACAGATTTAGAAAACAAATTAAAAAAAGAAGAATATTATGATTATCATGCCGGTTAAGGAGGGCGAGAACATCGAGCGCGCTCTCAAGAAGTTTAAGCGTAAGTATGAGCGTACCGGTGTACTGAAGGAGCTTCGTCGTCGTCAGTACTTCACCAAGCCTTCGATTGCAAAGCGCGAGGCTATGCAGCACGCTATCTATGTAGAGCATACTTATCGTCGCGAGGAGTAATTCCCCACCTAAGGAGATATTTTTATCCTAATGAAGCTGTCCAATAATTTTGGGCAGCTTCAGTTTTTTTGTGGTTTTGATTTAAGGCTGGGGAAGTGGGTCAGGATGTCGCTTAATCGTTAAACTCATTAAATTCTCTAATTACAACCTCCCGAAGCAAGAATGATTTTTGATTTTAGCGGAGCAGATTTGTTCTTAAACGAAGAGAGGCACCGATGGGTAGTACTTTGACGTACGTCCCATTGGTGCCTCGCAAGAGCAAGGACAAATATGCCCTATAAAATCGAAAATGCTAGTAGAGGGTGATGTATTCGTATGTATTCCCCACAATCGAGAGATAGCGTTCGAACTCCTCGAGCGGGATAACAACCGTTGCACGACAATCGTTGGGATGGAAACTCAGCGATGGGTACTTCTTCAGATTGCTGTCCAAGAAGAGGTGAACGTGACTCTCGGCATCGTTAATCAGTCCAAAGGGCGATACCGAGCCGGGTTGCAGACCCAAATATCGCTCCATACGCTGCTCCGAGGCAAACGAGAGCTTGCCCTGATGGAGAATATGTTCAAGGTCGTGAATTGCCATCGATTGGTCGCAGTCGAAACACACCAAGTAGTGGCGATTGCCCTTGTGATTTCTGAAAAAGAGATTTTTGCAGTGCTTTGAGCCATCTTCGCGCCAATGGAGCTTAGCCTCCTCAATGGTGGGAGAGGCGGGATGCTCATACCATTCGTATTTGATATTATGCTCGTCGAGCCAGTTCAAAACCTTGTTTATACGTTCCATATTTAGAATTTAGATATTGCTCTTACCTGAAGTCCTATGCAACGGTCGTTACAGCCCAAACGTCCCGGTCGTGTGCTTACAAACCACGCCGAACGCCCCTTGACAAACGAATGCTCGCTCGACGACCAATAATCATTTTCTGTAATTTCATTTCCGCCATACTCTGCTATTGTTGGGTTTATGGCATTGCGGTTTGCAAGCAACTTTACCAACTCGTTTTTTGCAGGTATGTACCAATCCAAGCCCAAATGACTGCACCACATCATAGCGTGGTATTGGCTGTTGTCGGCTCTTGAGAGTATCTTTTGGGTATTCTTCTCGCCATCGTTCAGGCTCGAAGCCCCAACAACTATCGCTTTGGAGTATTGGCTGTCGCTGCACCACTTTGCCCAGTTACTGCTCAGGTGGACAATCTTGCCGTGGTAGCCTGCGTCGCTAATCTCATATACCACACCCTCCTTGCCGTTCTCGTTGTAGTAGTCGCCTACTGCGTAGGGAGCCTCAGTTTGCGTAGAGAATGTCGATAGCGTAGCCTCCGGACCCGATATAAGCATATAGAAAAATCCGCCACAAACAATTGCGGCGATAATGATGGCTATAATAATGTGGGCAGATTTTTCCTTCTTTGATTTACGAGATTCTGATTTGACGTCTTTGCCCTTCGACGGCTCGGGCTGAGGTTCGGGTTGAGGTTCGGGTTGAGGCTTGAAGATGGTCTGCTCGTCATTGGGCTGAGCCTCGCATAGCTCATTGATAAACTCTCCGATAGATTGGTGGCGAGCGCGTTTTGTGGGCGACATCGCCTTTTTGATGAGAGCTGTAATACGGGGGCTGACTCCTGCCTCGGCAAGGGTCTGAGAGGGAAACTCTTCGTTCAGTATAACGCTCGACTCGGGAGGCCTTTTGCCGGTGAGTAGCTTGAAGAGAGTTGCTCCAAGTGCATAGATATCCATCGTTACGGGGAAGTCGGCACCCTCCTTGTAGTTGGATTGTTCGATGGGTGCATAGCCCGGTGTGCCTCCTCCGATTGTGGTACTCGACTCGGGATTGCCATTCTCGTCATACTGTTTGGATAGTCCGAAATCAATCAATTTCAGCTCTCCATTTTTGCCAAGCATAACATTCGAGGGCTTGAGGTCGAGGTGGAGCATCTTCTCGCTATGCATAAACTCCAGAGCCGAAGCTATGCCGAGTATATACCCTTTTGCCTGCTCTTCCGGAATGCCTCCCGATTTGCCCACAAGCTCGTCTAAACTACCGCCCTCGCAATACTCCATGGTGTAGTAGAAGGTATCGTTTGCCTCGAAAGACTCGATGACCTTCACGATGCCCGGGTGCTTTAGGCGTGACAGATTGTGTGCCTCGGTAGCAAACTTACGCTTATACTTTTCGTAAATTCCATCCTTGCTGCCACACGTTACCGAGGAGCCTTCTCTTCCGTTTATTTCGTGCATGAAGAACTCTTTGACGGCTACCTGTATCTCGCTCTCAATCTTGCCAAGTGGACCTTGGAACTTGATTGAGGTGGTTGCTAAGTAGGTTATGCCAAAACTCCCCTGACCTAATACGCGACGAATGGTGTAGGTGTTATCCCTACCCTTAAGTGTGGTACCAATAGATAGTGTTGACCCTTTCTGCATCTGTTTATCGCTTGTAATCTCTATTCAACGTAAAGCACTAATCCCTTGAGGTATTCGCCCTCGGGGTGATAGATGTTGATTGGGTGGTCGGTGGGCTGAGTGAGTTGATGCAGAATACGTACCTTGCGCCCGGCAATGGCTGCTGCCGAGAATACTGTGGTGCGGAACAACTCCTTGGATACGGCCTGCGAACAGGAAAATGTGAAGAGTATGCCTCCCGACTTTATCTGACTCAAAGCTCTGGCATTGAGGCGTTTATATCCCTGCATGGCATTACCCAACACCTTGTGGTGCTTGGCAAAGGCAGGAGGGTCGAGAATTATAAGGTCATATTTGTCGCCTATGTTCTTGAGATACTCCACAGCATCCACCGCCAGCGACGAGTGGTTCACATCATTACCGAAATTCAGGCGCATATTCTCGTCGGCGAGCTTTACGGCACGCTCCGACGAATCGATTGACACTACCTCCTTGGCTCCGCCCGCCATAGCATAGACAGAGAAGCCTCCCGTGTAGCAGAAGGTGTTAAGCACGGTGCGTCCCTTGGAGTAGTGACCCACCAATTCTCGATTGAAACGCTGGTCGATAAAGAATCCGGTCTTTTGACCCTCCTCCCAATTGACCATAAACTTGTGAGAGTTCTCCAAAACCACCTGAGAGGGAGAGTGTGAACGACCATAGAGGTAACCATCGACAGCATTGAGCGCAGCCTTGAAGGGTACGGTCTGCGAACTTTTGTCATAGACCGCCTCAATCTTATCGCCATAGACCTCGCAAATAGCAGAGGCAATCTCTCTGCGCGAGCGATACATACCTACCGAGTGGCATTGCACAACGGCTGTCGAGCCATAGATATCGACAACCAATCCGGGCAAAGAGTCGCCCTCGCCATGGATTAGGCGATAGCAGGTTGTCGAGGGATTGTCGGTGAGCGAGAGCAACTCTCTGACCTTATATGCCGAGGCAACCTTCTCTTTCCACCACTCGGAGTCAATCTCCTTCTGGTCGAATGAGAGTACCCTGACGGCTATCGAGCCTATCTGGTAGTGGCCACAAGCTATGAAGTCGCCCTGCTTGGTGTAAACGTCAACAATATCGCCCTCCTTAGGCTCTTCTTCGGCTTTGATATACTCGACCGCTCCGGAGAAAATCCATGGGTGACGTCTCAGGAGCGACTCCTCTTTTCCTCGTCTGAGATATACTTTGGCTCTCATCTCTATCCTTTTTTTTCGGTGTTAATCAATTCGTTGTAAATTTGTGCGCATACCCAAGCGTCGGTGGCAGCATACATCTGCTGTTGAGGGGTGAGCTGTGCCGCCTCCCAATTACTCAGACGCTGAGCCTTCGACACCCTTTCGCCCAACACTATTGCCGACAGTTTTCTGAGACTCTTCTCCTCGATACCCCATTGTGGAGCTATCGACTGCAAATCGACAAATCCTGCCTCGCGGAAGTGGCGCAGACGCTTCAGTGCTGCAATATCGCCCCCCACGGCAGCTCCGACCTTGATGTTGGTCGGACTTTCCAGAATCCTGAGCAACTCCTTCTCTAAGGGTATGCGACAGAGTCGAAACAGATAGCAACGACGCGGTGTGGAGAGTTGCAGTAGCGATACCTTGTACTGCACCCCTGCCTTGAACGAAGGGCGCGTCTCGGTGTCGAAGCCTATCACCGGCTCCAACGACAACTCACGACAGGCAGCTGCCACTCTGCTGCGCGAATCGACAAGAACTATCTCGCCCCCAAATTGGGCTGCGGGCAGAAGTGACGTTTCGTCGTTCGATATGGTGGATATATAGGTATTGGGTTTAGCCATAACTTAGGTACTTAGAGTGCAAAGTTAACTTATTTTTCCTATAATTCCATCCACCGACATCTCAATTTTATTTTGATGAATCAAACTTTCGATGGCGAGCGACAGATTTTGGGGTGTGGTGGAGAGGTTGGTGGCGAGTTGCTGAATCGTCAGTGGCGACTCTTCGACTGCAAGTAACACTCTCTGTTCCAGAGCGTTCTGCGATTTTTGGTTGCGTTTGCGTGCAAGGCATATATCACACACGCCGCAATCCGATGGCGACTCGGCTCCGAAGTACTCCTCCATCAGGCGCGAACGACACACCTCTTGGTTTTCGATATAGGAGAGCATACTCGAAAATCGCTCCTCGGTAAGTTCTTTTCTGAGCTTATAGGTCTGAGGCGAGATGTAGATATCGTCGATGGGTAGTCGCTCAACGGGGTAGAATATCAGCGGTGAGCGATTTGAGGGTATGTAGCGTATTATTCTCAGTTGCCACAAACGTTTGAGCATCTCTTTCACGCGGTCGAGTGTATAGCCAGACCAATGGGCTATCTCCAACTCATCGATGCGCTTGAAGTCGGTAAATACTCCATTGTAAAGCCTCAATAACGTACGAATAAAAGGATCTAAATCTTCTCTCGAGCAGCGTATGCCGTACAAATCGTCACGACTGACACTGAACATGATGCGTGCGGGATTTTCCAGCTCGTCGGTCAGGGTCATATAGCCATTCTGTTCCAGCAATTCGACGGCACTCTCGACCAATCCGTGGTAGAGGTGGTGACGCGAGCAGAAGTCGTGAATGTTGAAGTTGTAGGAGCCTAATGCGCCATCGCCCACAGCAATCTGGAGATATGAGCCTATCTGGTCATAAATCTCCTTCACCTTCTCCAGCGGTGGAAAGCTGCTCAGAAAACGGCGACGAACACGCTCCTTATCCTCTTGAGCAACCATCAGTAGAGCGTAGCTGCGCTTGCCATCGCGTCCGGCACGTCCTGCTTCTTGGTAGTAGCTCTCCAGCGAGTCGCACATCGTGTAGTGGACAACAAACCTCACGTCGGGCTTGTCGATACCCATACCAAAGGCATTGGTGGCAACCATAACCCGACTTTTGCCATGCATCCAATCCTCTTGACGCAGAGCGCGTTCGGTATGGGGTAGTCCGGCGTTGTATGCCGTAGCCGTAATGCCTTCAGAACGCAGAAATTCTGCTACCTGCTCGGTAGCCTCTCTGGTGCGAACATAGACTATACCCGACCCCTCCACACTGCGCAACAATCGCAAGAGTTGTCCATTCTTATCTTCGACCTTGCGTACAGCATAGCTTAAGTTGGGACGTGAAAAATTGCCTCTGAAGATGCGCTTTTGGTTGAATTTCAGATTGGTCATGATATCGTCTGCCACAACCTCGGTTGCCGAGGCTGTGAGGGCAAGCAACGAGGCCTCGGGACACAACTCTCTCAGGTCGGCAATATGGCGATAGGCGGGGCGAAAGTCGTAGCCCCACTGCGATATGCAGTGAGCCTCGTCGACAGCTATCAGCCTAACGTTCATCTTGCGCACTCGCGAGGTGAGTATATCCGAGCCGATGCGTTCGGGTGCTATGTAGAGGAACTTGACCTTTGGGTCGTAGGCGCAGTTGTCGAGCTGAATGTCAATTTGGCGTGGCGAAAGTCCCGAGTGGATGGCAACAGCCTTGATGCCTTGACGATTGAGCCTATCGACCTGATCTTTCATCAGCGCGATAAGGGGCGTGATGACTATGCACAGACCCTCGCGTGAGAGTGTCGGCACTTGATAGATTATCGACTTTCCTCCGCCCGTAGGCATCAGCACAAGAGTATCCTCGCCCCTGAGTACAGCCTCGATAACATCCTGCTGCAGTGGGCGAAAACTCTCGTATCCCCAATATTGTTTGAGGATAGATATGGGGTCGATTATAGAATTTTTTGAATCCATCAATGCAAAGGTACATTTTGTAGGCTGTAAAACCAAATATATTTGGTTCTAAAAGGAACTTTTACTACCTTTGCACCATCAAAAAAAGGTAATATAGAGTTATGAAGATTAAGAGTGAGTGTAAATTGCGCGAGATGGCAGGCGAGTGGGTAGTAATATCGCTGGGTCGCAGTACGGTTGATCTTACGCGAATCATCACCCTTAATACCACTTCGCGCCTGCTGTGGCAGGAGCTTGGCTCGAGAGAGTTTACGCTGGAAGATGTGGTCGATATTCTCTGCCAAAACTTCGAGGTCGATGCCGATGTGGCACGACGCGATGCTCAGGTGTGGTTGGAAAAACTCTCTAAAGCCGAACTATTGGAGTAGGATGCTCAGACGAGAAAAAATATCGATACTGCTGTTGACTATCTATGTGGCGCTGATGATTCTGCCCGCATTGGTAGCCATCACTTGTCCCTGCACGAGAGACTCCAAGGCTGAGCATCACTGCTGCTCAGCAATTCACAAGCATATAAACCTCTGCGATGTGGGTGCCAAAACCTCCTTTGCGAAGGGTTGTGACTGCATGCATAGCCACTCGACCGAGGTGGCACTATATACATTTGCGCCTCAGCGCGATGGGTTGGATTGTTGCTCAAAGATAACCTTCGTGTCGCTGCTTGCTGCGCTATTTGTTGAGCAACCCCAAAGCGACTTCGAGTGGTCGCTGATGGACTACGTAAGGTTGCGAGCCGAAAAACTCAAACCTCTTTACCTGAGCGGTGCAGAAACACTCAGAGCGCCTCCCGTATTAGCTTAAAATTTTTTAAGACTCTCTTTCCGTATTAGGGAGCCTTACGTTATTATACATATAGTTATATACATACCTTAAGCTAATTCTTTACTTAAAATGAATAAACATATTTTTGTTGCATTTTTAGCAACTCTCTTCTCACTCTTTTTCATCCAGTCACTGTCGGCTCAGGAACTTCGTGGTAGGATTGTTGACGAGCAGAACCAACCCCTAATTGGCGCAACCATCCTATGGCAGGGTACAACGATTGGCACCACCACCGACGCAAACGGTGAGTATCGTCTCCATCGCGTGAAAGACCACAATACGCTGCTTGTCAGCTACTTAGGTTATGCTCTTCAGAACCGTGTGATGGATGCCGAGGCTTCGGCAGACTTTATGCTCCAGAGCGAGGGCGTGGGTATCGACGAGGTGGTTGTAGAGAGTACCATCGGCGGAAACTTCATCAAGCAGGATGGAGTGCTGAAGGGTGAGATGATTTCATTTGCCGGTCTGTGTAAAATGGCGTGCTGCAATCTCGCCGAGTCGTTCGAGAACTCGGCATCGGTGACCGTAGGTTATAGCGATGCAATCTCGGGCGCACGTCAGATTAAGATGCTGGGCTTGGCAGGAACCTACACTCAGATTCTTGACGAGAATCGTCCCATTATGCGCGGTCTGTCGGCTCCCTATGGTTTGAGCTATACCCCGGGTATGTGGCTCAACTCTATTCAGGTGTCGAAGGGTGTGGCATCGGTTACGGCAGGTCACGAGGCTATTACGGGTCAGATTAACCTCGAGCATCGTAAGCCTACCGACAGTGAGCGTCTGTTCATCAATGCTTACCTCGACGATGAGCTTAAGCCCGAGCTTAATATCTCGTCGGCACTCCCCGTAACCAAAGACAATAAACTCACCACCGTAATCTTGGCTCACGGTTCGATGGATACCGACCAAGATGGTATGGACCACAATCACGACCTGTTTCGCGATATGCCTCGTTCGCGTCAGGTGAATGTGGCAAACCGTTGGCTCTATCAGGCGACGAGTGGTTTGCAGTTGCGTTGGGGTGCCAAATATGTTGAGGAGAGCCGTCTGGGCGGTATGCAGGCTTATTCGCAGTCGATGCATGAGGAGCGCGAGCAGATGACTTCTAAGAGTGGTTGGCTCTCGATTGACGATGCACGCTCCATTTACGATAGTCAGATTTATGGTTCGCATATCCACAATCGCAATGCTAATGCCTATGTGAAGGTGGGTACCCCTCTCGGAAGGTCTATCTATGATGAGGAAAACGAGGAGGAGTTGCGCTCGAATATTGCTGCTATTGTCGATTACGACCACTTCAACGAGGATGCCTACTTCGGATTGACCGACTATCTGGGCGAGGAGAATGCCGTAACTGCAAATGTGATGTATAACCACTATTTCTCGACTCGTTCGTCGCTTATCGCCGGTCTGTCGGGTCAGGTGCGTATGTATGACGAGAAGCTCCACACAGTCAATTTTGGCAATGATGTGGTGGGCGACTTGCTCTCCGATTTCAATCGCGACGAGAATGAGGTGGGTGCCTATGCCGAATATACCTATAATGTCAAGGATAAGTTCTCGCTTATAGTGGGTGCGCGTGGCGACTACAACAGCTACTACGATAAGTTCTACTTCACTCCTCGCGGTCACGTAAAGTGGAATATCACCCCCACAACCGTACTGCGTGCTTCGGCAGGTATGGGTTATCGTTCGACAAACATCATCACCGATAACATCGGTATCTTGGCTACGGGTCGCATTATCAGCTTCGGTGATAGCAGTTTCGAGAAGCTGAATCGTATGGAGGAGGCACTCACCTTTGGTGGTAGCTTTACTCAGACATTTACTCTTGTTCGCGAGCATGATGCCACCATCAGCCTCGACTACTTCCGCACGCAATTCTTCAATCAGGTAGTTGCCGATCAGGAGTATATGCCCGGTGTGGTCTATTTCTATTCGACCGACCAAAAATCCTTCACCGACTCTTATCAGGTAGATTTCACTTGGAGTCCCGTTGAGCGTCTTGATATTTTTGCTACGTTCCGCTATACCGATAGCGCAATCACTCTCGACCGCCCCGATGGTACTCAGGAGCGAGTTGAAAGACCTCTCATCAGCCGCTATAAGACCCTTCTGAATGTGCAGTACGCCACTAAGTTCCGTCGTTGGACCTTCGATGCTACATTCCAGTATAATGGCAAGAGCCGTCTGCCGGTGCTTGACGGCGGTAATCTGAGCGATGCCCAATACTCGCCTTCGTATCCTATGCTCTTTGCGCAGGTGAGCCGTAAGATTGGTAAGTTTGATATCTATCTGGGTTGCGAGAATATTCTCGACTATACGCAAGACGACCCCATAAAGGTTGGTGGCGAGAAGTTCCAGCAGGGCAATAATCCCTTCTCTTCGACGTTTAATTCATCGGTAGTGTGGGGTCCGCTTATGGGCAGAAAGATTTATATCGGTATGCGATTCAACCTATACTAAAACAAGTGTAAAACCAAAAACTTAATAGAAAGATTATGAAAAAATTATTTGTTCTTTGCCTTATGGCAATCATTTCGGTTTCGGCATTTGCTGCAAACGATAGCAAGGAGAAGAAGTCCAAGACCTGCGTATTTGTGACCGACATCGATTGCGAGCATTGCAAGAATAAGATTCTCAACAATGTTCCCGTTTTGGGCAAGGGTATCGAGGATGTTCAGGTTGACCTTCCCTCGAAGGAGGTTACCGTAACCTTCAACCCCGAAAAGACTACTGCTGAGACCATTCAGAAGAACTTCTTGAAGATTAAGGTTAATGCAGAGGTAAAGGCTCAGGATAAGGAGTAGTCAAATACTTCTAAAAACAAAGAGCCTGTCTAACAAGTTTTTTGTTAGATGGGCTTTTTTTATATTTGTGACG
>CAZFQU010000034.1:0-20740 GCA_964521245.1 uncultured Alistipes sp.
CATAAACTATTATACTGCAAATATAATGCTTTTTCATGGAAATATGAATTGTACGAAATAAAAACAAATCATTTTGATATATAGTTGTAGCCAACAAACTTTCAAAAGAGAGATATTATACACGATATTTCGCGGTCCACATAAATGACATGATTTGTTATTTATACAGAAGCATAACCTATAAAATGGTTGAATTTAGTGCTTTATTCTAAACTATGGGTTTAGGATAACACTGCAAAAACAACCGATATCATCAGTGATGCAATAGACGACTATGTGTGGTGTTTGAGGACAAGCTACAGGACAAGTTGCAGGGCAAGTAACAGGACAAGCACCCAACAAGTTATTCACCCAATGGTAACGCCATAGTAGCCCTATGGTAAAAGAGCCAGAAACTACACAAAATCGAATAGCCAAACGGCTCTGACTCCAACCTCGGTTTCAGAGCCATTTTTGTACCTTTTCGGGGTGAAAAATGCGATTTTTTGCAAGTTTTTGTACCTCGGGTTTTGATATTCAAGAAATTACACTTACTTTTACATTCCAAAATGGAGGTACAAGGCAAAAACAGTGTTGAAAATCACTAACTTACACATTCTCAGCGATTTGCCAAATAAGTGATTGTACCTTTTAGAGTGCCAAATAGCTGATTGATAATCATCTACACTTTCTGCATCGGGAAGTAAAGAATTATCATCACCATCTATTTACTCTTTTCCCGATTTAGGTCTCAACGAATTTTCCGCAAAATAAGAGGCTTTGGGAACCTCGTGGAGGTGATTTGCGGTAAGTAAAAACAAATTATTATGAAACGATTATTATTAGCTGTTACAGCACTCCTACAAGGTTTAACTATATGCATGGGGCAAAATATCCCAATGTTGCATAATAAGGAGTTAGAGAGCAGAGTCGAGTATATTGATGGCAACAATTACCAAAAGGATTTACTTCTATATGTTGATATGCTCAAGTCAACGCATCCCTATTATGCCGATGCCAAGCACTGCGCAAAGCTCGACAAACAGACACGAAGGCTATACAAAGAGTTCGAAGAGATTGATACCGACCTTGACTTCAAAGTGTGTTTAGCCAAACTTGCCGCATCGCTCGGTGATGGTCATACCTCTGTGCCATTTTGGATGACCTTCAACAAGGTTTTTCCGGTTAGGCTTGCCCTTAATGGCAACGCTACTGCCATCGTGGATGTGAGCCCCGAGGATAACAAGGAGATACTCGGCAAGGATATAAAGGGTGTTAATGGCAAGAGCATAAAGCAGATTTTGCAGGTGGCACGCCCGTTAGTAAGTGCCGACAACGAGGCTCAATTCCACAATATAGTAAAGGAGTATCTAATGTTTGCCGATTTCTGGTCTTTGCTCGGCATGAGTAGTGAGGTTATGCACCTTGACTTTACCGATGGAAGTAGTGCAGATATTGCTGCGACAGATAAGCGTAATCTTAAAATCGCTCAGCAGCAGCAGAACTTCGGCGACAGAGCAACATCAAAGCGCAATACGCTCTTCGATTATACGATATATGAGGATGAGAGCATCTGCTACCTGCAATTCAATCAGTTTGCAGATAGGCTCACCCATCCACAACATACGCAGTTAGCACGATTCGACGAGTTTACCCATGATATGATGACCGAGATGAAAGCAAAAGGCATTGAGACCCTTGTGGTCGATTTACAATACAACAGCGGGGGAAATAGCCAGCTCGGCGATGTACTCTTGTCGTGGTTATATCCTCACCAAGAGACAAAACGATATGGCGTAGATGTGAGAGTATCGGAGTTGCTTTGCACCTTTTATCCTCACTACCGAGAGTTCACCGTTGGAGGTAAACCTCTTGAAATGGGACAAATGTATGACTATATGGGATTTGACCATAGCAAAGATTATCAGACTGATTACGATGCGCCACAAGACCCGGCAGAGCATATCTTCAACTACGACAGTGAGCAGATTTTCGGTGGTAATGTGGTATTCATCCAAAGTCGGGATTCGTTTAGCAGCACAATACTTCTCCTCACTACGGCTCAAGATAATGGCATAGGAATTATCATTGGTGAGTCATCGGGAGGAAAACCTTGTCACTATGGCGATGTTTTATATGCTCAACTCCCCAATACCAACACTCTGACCACGGTGAGCCATAAGTATTTCCGTCGCCCCAACATGGCATTAGAGTCTATGGAGTGTATTGTTCCTGATGTGGAGATAGAACTAAGCCATCCTGAGCGTGATTTAGTATGGGAGTGGATAGTTCATAACTACGGCAAACACAGAGAGTAGAATGCTTTTACAGCATCTGAATCACTTTTTACCAAGCAGGCAAATTGCAGTTATAGGGGTGATGGACAATATGTATTAAGCTAACTGCGTTACAGATATATCCATCATAAATTTCAAAGCTATGATTATCCGTAAAACTATTGGTCTGCTTATCGCTTTCCTTCTGGTCCAAAGTGTAATCGCACAAGAAAATCAGTATGATAAAACAGTCGGAGAGGCTATATCACACAGTGATTGGTTTGAAACAAGAGAACTATATGAGAATACGGCTGATAGTCTGAGCGACTATATGCGCCTATTCTCTGGGGCAATGATCGACCATAATTTCAACAATCCGGCGGGTGCTGTCGAGAAGATTCAGCGTATGTACGAGGAGCATAAGGCCCAAATGGGAGGAAATGTATTTTCGCTATTTTGGATGATGTCCGACAATCTCGCGAAACTCGGACACCATAAAGTAGCCCACGATATTCTAATAAGCCTGCTTGAGCAAGGAAGGGAGTATCTGGACGAGGGAACGCGGACTGCCTACGAAACAAATATCGTGCTTTTTAGGCATAAGTCGCAGTGGCCAAAGATGACAGTATCGGATACCGAGGTTAATTACGAGATACCGTTTAAGGCTGATGATGGACAAATCAAGTTTAAGACTGAAAGTAGTAAACAGAGGTTTAGCGCAATGCTTGACTCTGGAAGTCAGATAACGCTAATTGACCGAGATTTGGCGTATGAGTTAGGATTATCGCTATCGACAGACTCAATACAACTCAACGAGGCGCGATGTCCTCTTGCGCTGCTCGACACCTTGCGATTAGGCACTGCCGAGTTTGTTAATGTAGCTTGTGCAGTTCTCCCACTTCGAGAGGTCGGCATTACGGATTGCGAGATGATTCTCGGAAACGACCTATTATGCCTCTTTCCAGAGATAGAATTGGACTACGAACATCATAAATTATATTTGAGATCGGAGGCAGAATCTCTGCCCAATGCCCCACGAAACCTGATGTTTAACAAAGTTCCTTACATAAGTGCGGAGCTAAACGGAATACCCATAACGCTGCTTTGGGATACAGGTGGCAATAAATCATCCATAGAGCCACATTTCTACAATGCGCATTGCGACTATCTACCCTCAATACATAAGCACGGCAGTAAACGCGCAAAGACGGCAACGGGCAAAACTCAAAAGCTTAACTATGCCATTCTGCCACAGATAAAGCTGAGCATCGGAGATAAAACGAGTACGATGACAGATGTCTATATGATTGAGGATATGCCACATACTGAAATGATGGGGGTACCTTTTGATGCGATACTGGGTGCATTGCCTCCTGCTGAGCTTAAGCGTCTGACAATTAACTTTCAAAAGATGTATTTTGTCGTAGAGTAGATATTTCGGAGAGGTGATTATGAAACATGTTGCGTTTATATTTGCGGCAATGCTTATGGTGGCTTGCAGCGGCTTAACATCGAATCGGTTTGAGATTAGGGGGAGAGTCAGTGGAGCCGAGGAGGGCGAGACTATTTGCCTAAATTACCCAATAAAGGTTGGCGATATATGGAAATGGCAATGCGACACAACCCTCATTCGGAGTGAACAATTTTGTTTCGAGGGCAATGTTGACTGCCTTATACCGGCATCGCTCACCTTTAGAAATATGGACTATGCCAATATCTATATCGAGCCTACTAAGATAACATTCCAAGCCGAGCGTAACTCCCTTGCGGACTGCTCGTTACAGGGACTATCAATAGACAGGGAGCTTGCCAACTATCGCACGATGTTTGGCGAATTGGAGCGAGAAATATGGAATAAGCACCACTCCGCACAACTAAAAAACAAGGAGTGGACAGAAGCCTACGAGCAAGGAGCCGAGAATTGCCAACGGCTATGGGATGAGTTCATGTCTTATGTAAATGATTATAGAGCCACCACTGTCCGATGGACACCATTGGCAATTGAGTTTGTCACAAAATACCCCGACTACGCAATCACGCCCTCGATTCTCGAGCAACTTTTGGGACAGGGCTACAACATTACCCCCGAGAGGGAGTATGACGGTGCAATGGGCGAGTTGCTCGCTCTGCGCCGTGAGATTTGCGAATCTAGCAACACAACCGTCGGCAGCAAGGCTTTAGACTTTGAGTTGAAGCAGGCTGGCGGAGACAAACTGCGCCTTACCGAGTGTTATGCCAAGGGGTATGTTTTGCTCGACTTTTGGGCGAGTTGGTGCGCCCCCTGCATCGGTGAAATACCCAAATTAGTAGCACTAAATAAGGAATTGGCGGGCAAGCTGCAAATCATAAGCCTATCGGTGGACCAAGACAAGCAACAATGGCTCAACGCCATTGAGCAACATAATCTTACGGAGTGGCCTCAGCTAATAGTTGAGCGGGCAGAAGATGCCGACGACTTCTACTTCAAGGAGCAAGGTGACCTATCGACAGCCTATAACATAACGCAAATACCCTGCTTCATACTTATCTCAGAGCAAGGGAGAATAGTCGGTCGCTGGGAGCATCTGACCAATGATACCACCGACCAAATAAGAACGCTAATCGGCAAGTAGAGAGCCACTAAAAGTCCGCCCCTTCCTGTGGTCTAAAGCATATCGAGGAGTTCTCTTACAGAGTCAGGCGAGGTTGCCCAGCTGGTAACAAAACGCACCGTGGAGTGACTCTCGCCACGTGCGCCCCACAGTTCGAAGCCGACCTTTTGTCTCAGGCGGTCGATAAGGTCATTGGGCAGGCGGAAAAATTGTTGATTCGTGGGGGAGTTTACAACACACTCATAACCCTTGGAGATGAATCCCTCTTTGATTTGCAGGGCAAGCTCCACTGCATTTCGGGCAATGCGTGTGTAGAGGTCATCCTCGAAGAGTGTCTCGAACTGTAAGCCCAGCAGTCGTCCCTTAGCCAACAGTGCGCCGTGCTGCTTTACCAGCGGAAAGAGGTTACGCACAAGTTTGGGATTTGTTATCACCACCGCCTCACCAAAGAGCGCACCCACCTTCGTACCGCCAATGTAGAAAGCATCGGCAAGGCGGGCTATATCCTTGAGCGTGAAGTCGCACTCACGAGCAGCCAAAGCATAACCCAGACGCGCACCATCGATGTAGAGCGGAATATCGTGACGACGACAACTTTCACTCAGCTCCTTAAGTTCGTCGAGCGAATAGATTGTACCATACTCCGTAGGCTGCGATATGTAGAGCATACCCGGAGCTACCATATGGGGATAGGTGCGGTCGGCATAAAAGGTGGTTATAAACCTCTCCACATCCTCCACTCTGACCTTACCTTCATACTCGGGCAGTGTCAGCACCTTGTGACCCGAAGCCTCGATGGCTCCCGACTCGTGAACCGAGATATGTCCGCTCTCGGCAGCGAGTACTCCTTCGTGATGCAGTAATATTCCATCGATGATGGTGGCATTGGTCTGGGTGCCGCCCACCATAAATTGTACACGCGCATCGGGACAATCGAGAGCCTTAATTATCAGCTCCTTAGCTCTTTGAGTGTAGCGATCCTCACCATAGCCCGAGGTCTGCTCCATATTGCTCTCCAAGAGTCGGCGCATAATCTGGGGATGCGCACCCTCCATATAGTCCGAGTCGAAACGAATCATATTGCCTAATGTTTTAGAGTGCAAATTTACTCTCTATATTTTGAATTTCCTACCTCTTTCGTTGCGAGTATCGGGTCCACTCGCTCAAAATTTCCATATAGTTGCTCCGAGGCTGCTCGACACCCACCGCGACAACTACTCCACAACTCACACTTCGAGCAATATTGAGGTACCGCTGAGAAGTATGCCGACTCTTCACTCCGCGAGAGTATCTGCCACAGACTCTCCTTGTGAATATTACCCAAGACTCTCGGCGAATGGTTACAGAAACGCACATCGCCTCGGTAGTTTATGGTCAACGGACGAGACTTAATATCGGTATTGCAATGCGAGAATCGGATGTGACGATAATCCTTGGGGTCGAGTATGCACTGAGGGGTGCAGACACCGCTATACACCACCATTCCATACTCTTTTGCCTGACGCTCTATTCGGGCAAAGCCATCGCGCAACTGATCGAGGCTCAAATTCAACAGCTCGGCATTACTAATACCCAAACCGCCAATATTGAATCTGTTAGCCATAACTTCCGTCAGACCAAGCTCGGCATAAAACTTAAACGTGGACTCTATGTGGTCGATATTCTGACGACTGAGAATAAACACGGGCAACAGCCTGTTGTTCCCACTCTCAATCACCCGACGAGCCGACTCCACAGCCCTTTGCCACGACCCTTGAAGTTGTGTTATATGGTCGTGAGTCGAGCTGTCGGCACTGAGTATGGGTATCTGAATACGTCCCACACCCAAATCTGCGAAGATGGCAATATCGTCTTGCGTAAGGAGTGTTCCATTGGTCAGAATATTGACATTCGAGCCGGCAAATCGCGCCCTAAGCACCAAATCGTGAATACGAGGCATAAGCATAGGCTCTCCGCCCGAGAAGGAGATACTACCCACTTGAGCCTCCGAGAGCAATCGTTTCAGTGTGCGACGAGCAAGTCTAAAATCGGGTTTTGCTATCGAACAGGCATACTCCCGACTCTTCCAATGGTTATAACAAAACAGACAGGTCTGGTTGCAGGCATCGGTCAACTCAAAGACCGCAATGCCTAATTCAATCTTACTTGACAATGCTCAGCAGATATGGTGAATCGTTAATCATCTGTAACTCGCTACCCTCAACTATCGCAAACCAAAGATACGCATCTCCTTGGTAGTCGTACACCTGCAACATATGGTTGAGCATCTTATTCTCTTTGTCAATCCCATAATCCGAACGCTGGAGGGTTTGCTCATTGCCATCAAGAATCATAACGGCAACGGTCTTACCTTTAAGACCCATAACCTCTAACGATATAGTATCTCCGTTACGCACCTCATAAGAACTCTGCTGTGAAATTTCGGGTTGGGGGACAACTCCCTGCTCGATCGGAGGTGCGGGATCATAACAGCTAACAACGGGGTCATAGCAGCCTGTTTTACAAGATGTTGTCGTCATCAGACCGAGAAGCGTCAGAAGCGCTCCGCCGAGTCTGAATTTTGCGCGAACAGCCTTTGCACTCTCTCCTCTGCTGAGCCATACCCATACAGAAGCACCGGCAAACAACAGCGAAATTGCGACGATAAGCAGAATCCTTTTCATAGTACTTAAAGGTGTTAGTTAGTGACTCAAAGAGTGGGGTTTAACCCTGCCGAATGGCGACTTGCATACCACCACAAAATCGGCTCAGTTCATCTTCACCCCCTCTTGGTCACAAATATAACACAAATTCAAGAAAAATCCAAATCCTGCAATCGCATTTTCACACTGCGTAAAACATCAGTTTGCATGCTCGATTCAGTCCCACTTTGTCACCTGCTCGACCACTGCCCCAAACTCCGGAGATTGAGGTCGAAAAAGTCTGCCGCAAACAGGGCATCTGAATTGCGAATTTTCGTCGGAAAACTCGCCACAATCACGACACGAACAGCTGAAGCCCACTCCTGCATAATGCTCGAACTTCACTCCACACTTATCACACTTCACACAATAAATTGCTCCCATAATTTTATAGTTTTAGTTATTTTGTCTCACAATATCTTATACACCTTAAGTCTTGCAACGACCTCGATTTCAAAGGCAAAAGTAGAAGAGTCGTGTGACAACTTTTGACACAAAATAAAATGTGGCTATTTTTTGCCGACAAGGAGACTTTTTCAGATTTATAAATCGTATATTTGCCGATGCAAAAATAGCAATAAGGTTATGTCGGAAGTTTTTCTCAATAGTCGCTCGGGGCTGATACTCGAAGGAGGAGGTATGCGCGGAGTCTTTACCTGCGGAGTACTCGACTCGTTGATGGACCGCGGTGTGTGGTTCCCTTATGTTATCGGGGTGAGTGCCGGAGCTTGCAACGGACTCTCCTACATGTCGCACCAGAGAGGCAGAGCCAAGTATAGCAATATCGACCTTCTTGAGAAGTATCGCTACATAGGTTTCCGCCACTTGCTGCTCAAGGGCAGTATAATGGATTTTCAGTTGCTCTTCGATGAGTTCCCCAACAAGATTATACCCTACGACTACGCGACCTATGCCCAAAGCGAGGCTCGCTTAGAGATGGTCACAACCGACTGTCTGACGGGCAAGGCGTGCTATTTTGACGAGAAGCACGACCCAAGAAGGATAATCGACATAGTTAAGGCATCGAGCAGCCTGCCCTACGTTTCGCGTATAGCGTGGGTCGATTCCCGCCCGATGCTCGACGGTGGCATCAGCGACTCCATACCGCTGCTTCGCGCCCGCGAACTTGGATTCAACAACAATGTGGTGGTCTTAACGCGCAATGCCGGTTACCGCAAACCCCAAAAACCGAGCTGGGTTCCTCCCTTCATCTATCATCGCTACCCCGCACTACGCGAAGCAATCCGCACACGCAACTTGCTCTATAACCGGCAGATAGAGCTTGTCGAAGAGGAGGAGCGAAAGGGCAATCTGACCGTAATACGCCCTATAAAACCGATAAGCGTCGGTCGTATGGAACGCGACACGAGGAGGCTTCTCGCCCTCTACGACGAGGGTTACCAAATTGCCTCTTCAATCGATTTCAAACAGGGCTAAGCCATGAACCTGACATTCAACATACTCGCCATTATAATAGTCACGATATGGGGTACGACTTTCGTCTCTACCAAGGTCTTGCTCTCCTTCGGACTCTCACCTGCCGAAATCTTCACTCTCAGATTCTCGATAGCCTTTATCATACTCCGCCTCATTACGCTCAAGCAAAAGATATGGTCCAAGTCGGTGGGCGATGAGCTGAGGATGGTGGGGCTGGGTATTACGGGTGGCTCTCTCTATTTTCTGACCGAGAATGCCGCCTTGGAGTATGCTCCGGCATCCAACGTGTCGCTGCTTGTCTGCACCACACCCCTCTTAACTCTCCTGTTGGCAAGACTATTTTTCCGCTCTGAAAAACTCACGACGAGGAGCATTGTCGGGTCGTTCATAGCACTTGCCGGAGTGGCACTTGTGGTACTGAACGGACACTTCGTATTGGAACTCAACCCCAAAGGCGACCTGCTCGCACTCTCGGCATCGCTGCTGTGGGCATTATACACCATTCTGCTTCGCTCGGTGGAACAACGATACAGCAATCTCTTCATCACCCGCAAAATCTTTGGCTATGGTCTGCTGACCATCATCCCCTATATGGCGGTCTATCCCCCGACGTGGGGCAGCTCACTACTCAACCCCACCGTTATACTCAATATTCTCTATTTGGGCATTGTGGCATCGCTCCTTTGCTATGCCCTATGGAACCTTGTGGTCAAGCGAATCGGCACTGCGCAATCATCAAACTATCTCTACATAAACCCGATAGCCGCCACTATTACCGCCTCAATAATACTCGGTGAGAGTGTCAGCTCGGCAGCCGTCGTAGGCACCATACTCATTCTCTCGGGTATAGCTTTAGCACGAAAAAAATAGTTACCGAATAACATTGTTCTTTTATATAGTTTTCCTATATTTGCGCCGACGTTTATATACTAGTATATAAACCGCAACAGAGAATGGAAAACCAAAGTATCGTAATACCCCTTCTGCTCACTCTCGCAGCGGGCTTGGCAACCGGAATCGGCAGTGCCATCGCAATCTTTATTCGACGCACAAACCTCAAGGCTCTCTCATTTGCCTTGGGCCTTTCGGCAGGTGTTATGATTTACGTTTCGTTTGTCGAGCTACTCGAGCAGTCGCGCGCAACTCTGAGCATGGAGTGGGGCGATAAGTTAGGGTCCATCTACTCCACCCTCGCGCTCTTTGGCGGCATACTTCTGATAGCCATCATCGACCGCCTTGTCCCCTCGGAGGAGAACCCTCACGAAGCTCACCGCGCCGAGGAAATGCAACGCAAGCCCAACAAACTTATGAGAGTGGGGCTACTCACAACCCTTGCAATAGCCATCCACAACTTTCCCGAGGGTATAGCCACCTTCGTAACGGCAGCCGACGATGCAACGTTGGGTATAGCCATCGCGGCTGCGGTAGCCATCCACAACATCCCCGAGGGCATTGCCGTATCGATACCCATTTACTATGCTACGGGCTCTCGTCGCAGGGCATTCTTCATTTCGCTTATATCGGGCTTGGCAGAGCCTGCGGGCGCACTTTTGGCATGGCTTATACTTATGCCGCTACTCAGCCCCACTCTTACGGCTGTGGTGTTGGCTGCCGTAGCCGGAATTATGATATTCATATCTATTGACGAGCTTTTGCCTGCCGCACGCGAATATGGCGAGGCACACATCGCCATCTACGGCTTCATTGCCGGTATGGTTATTATGGCTACAAGTCTAATACTTCTCGACTGATTTTAAGACAAAATATTAACTAAAACAAAAAAAACAGGAAAATGTATATTCTACTCTTAATTGCAGGATTGGCTCTGATTCTTCTTGGAGCAAACTACCTGACCGATGGCTCGGCAGCCGTAGCTCAGCGTTTCAAGGTTCCCGAGTTTATTATCGGTCTTACGATTGTTGCCGTCGGTACATCAACTCCCGAGTTGGTCGTGTCGCTTATGTCGGCAATCAATGGAAGTGGCGCAATGGCGATTGGTAACATTGTCGGCTCAAACATCTTCAACTGCTTCATAATCTTGGGTATCTGCGCTATTATCAAGCCGCTACTCTTTTCGCGTGGCACGATTCGCCGCGACATTCCTATCGGCGTTGTTACCTCACTGCTGCTTCTGCTGCTCACATCCGACAAACTGCTGGGCTTAGGCTCCGAGGATAATATCAGCCGCTGGGAGGGTATTGCCATGTTGCTGCTCTACATCGTGCTTATGGTGTGGACCATCCGTAAGGCTAAGAGCGAGATGATATCGGAGCAAGACAACGAGCAGACAACCAAGAGCTACCCCATGTGGCTTTCTGTTGTGATGATTATCGGCGGTCTTTGCGGACTCGTATTTGGTGGTAACATCTTCCTTGACTCGGCAACCAACATCGCTCGTCTGTTGGGTGTCAGCGAGTCGGTTATCGCCCTCACACTCGTTGCCGGCGGCACATCGATTCCCGAGTTGGCATCCTCGGTTATCGCACTGATGAAGGGTAAATCTGACCTTGCATTGGGTAATGTTGTGGGTTCGAATATCGCCAACATCCTTCTCATTTTGGGCCTCTGCGGCACGGTTAACCCCCTCACTTTAGGCGATATAACCATTGTCGATATGCTGGTTGTGCTCCTGAGTTCGATACTGCTCTTCGTTTCGGCATTCACATTCAAGCGTAAGGCTCTGGACCGCACCGAGGGTGTGATTTTCATCCTTATCTATGTGGCTTATATGTGGTACCTGCTTAAGTAAGCATCGGCATAATACCCCGAAAAGCCGGACAAGAAAGGCAAATGGGAGAGCTAAATTTGGTTTTTCTGTATTAAAAACATATCTTTGTAATCAGAGATTACACCGCAAACCTGAGATAGCATGCTGTCGATAGTCGAACTTACAGATTTCAAACCCGAGCTTATAGAGGAGCTGTCCCACCTGCTTAGGCAACTTAACCCCAATATGCCAAGTGTCTGCGAACAGACCTTACGGAGGTTGGTCGAGAGTCCCAACTGCCGATTGTTGATTGCCACTATCGACCACAAGATAGTGGGGACACTGACCCTTGCCACCTACCCTACACTCTCTGCCCTGAGAGGATGGATTGAGGATGTTGTGGTCGATGAATCCTCGCGCGGAAGGGGAGTTGGTCGCAAGTTAGTTGCACGAGCCAAACAGCTTGCCGCAGAGATGGGGTGCCAGAGTCTGTCACTTAGCTCCTCGCCACATCGAACGGCTGCCCGCGCGCTCTACCAGAGCGAAAATTTTGAACCCATCCAAACAACCCTATTTAGACTCAACAACCACTAAAAAATAAGCTCTATGAAGAAATTTTTAATTTGGAGCAGCAGCATATTGGCTGCACTGATTTTGGCACTTTTTATCCTTCCCGTAGTACTGAAGGATAAGATTGTGACAATCGTAAAGAACGAGGCGAACAAGATGCTTACGGCTCAACTCGACTTCGAGGATTTGGATATCAGCCTCATACGCAACTTCCCCAACGCCTCGGTAGCTTTGGATGGACTGAGCCTTGTGGGTGGCGTAGAACCTTTCGTGGGTGATACGATTGTTGCTGCCGAGCGTATATCGGCAGCCGTAAATCTGCTCTCGCTATTCGGTGACGAGGGTTTCGAGATTCGCAAGGTGCTGTTGAGCAAACCTGAGTTATATGCCCATATCGACTCTTTGGGCAAGGTGAATTGGGATGTAATGAAGCCCTCGTCAGAGGAGGGTGAGGCTGCCGACAGCCTTGAGGAGGAGCCTGCGAGTGAAAGCTCGAGCTTCAGACTTGCGCTTAAGGAGTTTTCGATTCAAGAGGCTAAACTCCGCTACGACGACGATTCGACTAAGGTCTATGCCTCGATTCATCCACTGAATCTGCTGCTGCGTGGCGACTTCTCGGCATCGACGAGCAACTTGGAGCTTAACACCTTGGCTCGCGACATAAATCTGAAGATGGGTGGGGTGAAGCTTGCCAACTCATTGGAGATGGAACTTAATGCCGATATCTCCGCCGACTTGGAGCAGCAGCTCTTCACGCTCAGGGAGAATAGTCTGCGACTGAACGCTATCGAGATGTATGTTGACGGCGAGGTTGACCTTCAGGAGGAGGGTATAGATATGGATTTGAAGCTCAACTCCAACAAGGTGAGCCTTCGTGAGATTCTCTCGCTCATACCCGCATTCTACACCCAAGATTTTCAAAACCTCACGGCAAGTGGCGACCTGACACTTAGCGGATGGGCTAAGGGTCGCTATTGCGACCTCTCGCTCCCCGCCTTTGGTCTTGAGTTGGGGGTAAAGGGTGGCAGCTTTAAGTATGCGGCACTTCCCAAGTCGGTCACGGGCATAAATATCGACGCCAAGGTCAGCAACCCGGGAGGTGTGCTTGATGCCACACGCATAGATATACCCACTTTTGCTCTCACTATGGCGGGCAACACCCTCTCCTCATCACTGAGTGTAGCAACGCCCATCAGCGACCCCAGCTTCAGTCTATCGGCTTTAGGCAAGGTCAATCTTGGTGCAATCAAAGAGGTTTATCCCTTGCCCGATAGCATCAAGTTGGCAGGTATGGTGAGCCTCGATGCAAAGGTTGCCGGCAGAATGTCCGATATCGAGCGTGAGCGTTACGAGCAGATGCAGGCTGAAGGTAAAATTACTCTGGAGCAGATGCAGGCTCAGTTGCAGGGCATACCATCGGTTGATATCGAGCGAATGAGTGCTACTCTATCGCCCAAGGCTGTGAATCTCTCGGAGTGTAAACTAAAGGTCGGGAATAGCGACTTGAGTGCTACGGGCTCGCTTAGCAATTTCCTCGGATGGTATCTGCGCAATGATACGCTCAATGGCTCGCTCAACATCCAGTCAACACTCTTAGACCTCAACGAACTTATGGGTTATATGCCCGAGGAAGAGGCTGCAACAGAAGAGTCCGCCACTACCGAGACTGAATCTCAGCCCACGATAGCTCCCGAGATTCCGAAAAATCTGAATCTCGCGCTTTCGACCAAGCTCTCAGAGATTCGATTCTTGAAGATGAACATCAAAAATTTCACAGGCAATGTAGCTCTGAATGGTGGCATTGCACAGCTCTCCAGACTCTCGATGGCAGCCCTCGGAGGCACAATATCGGCATCGGGCAACTACTCAACCGCACAGAGTGTCAGCTCGCCCTCGGTAGCAATCAATGCCAATATCAAGAATGCTTCATTCTCGCAAACCTTCAAGGAGCTTGACCTCGTAAAGCAGATGGTTCCCCTGTTCGAAAAGGCGGGTGGCAACTATTCGATGAAACTCAACCTCACCTCACGTATGATGCAGGATATGAGCATCGACTACCCCACGCTCAACGCTTCGGGTAATATCTCCACATCGAACATTCAACTTGGCAACGTTCCTATCTTCAATGCCTTGACGAAGGCTATCAATGCAGGTTCAGCTATCGAGAACTCACTCTCGGGCAAACTCGTCATCATTGACTTCACAATAAAGAACGGCCGCCTTACCACCAAGCCCTTCGACCTTAAGTTAGGTAAAACAAGTATGAACATATCGGGTTCGACAGGTCTTGACCAGACCATCGACTACACAGCCAAAGTATCGCTGCCGGAGAAGGCATCCAACGTACTCAAGGAGCTTGACGTAAAGATTGGAGGCACCTTCTCCAAGCCCAAAATTTCGGTCGATGTGAAGGCTGCAGCAAAGGAGGCGGTGACCAACATCATCAACGAGCAGGTGCAAAAACTCACCGGTTCGGAGACCCTCAGCGAGGAGATTTCGAAGCAGGCAGAGAAGCTGCGCGAGGAGGCTCGCAATGCAGGTGATAAGCTCATCGCAGAGGCTAAGAAGCAGAAAGAAGCTCTGGTTGCAAAGACCAATAATGCTCTGGCTAAGATTGCTGCCGAAAAGGCTGGCGATGCGCTGATTAAGGAGGCTGAGAAGCAGGCTCAGAAATTGGTTGCCGAGGCTGAGAAGAAGATTTCTGCTCTCGAACAAAATGCTATAAACAAGACAAACTAAATAAACTAAAACTACAATTACTTATTTATGAAACATTTTTGGAAAAGTATTTCGCTGTGGAGCATAGCACTCATTGCTGCCGTTTTTTTTGCGGCTTGTAGTGACGACATCAACGAAGAGCCTGTGGTAGTTGACACACTGTTCAACATCACGGTCGAGAGTTGTGGCGCAACCGATGCCTACTTCGCGGTTGAGACCGAGAACATCACCCGCTTCGGCTACATTATCAACGAAGCCGAGAACGATGTTGAGACCTCGCACGAGCTTATTTTCGCTACGGGTAAGGTTATGAAGGTCACCTCGCCAAGTATGACATTCACCATTACAGGTCTTTCGCCCAAGACCGACTATGTGGTAAACTTCGCTGCCGAGTGTAAGGAGGGCAACAACACCGCTTTCTTTGGCGACGTGAAGAAGGTTAAATTCACCACCGGTGACACCGAAGATTATGTAACCATCTCAAACATTGGTTACGATTCTTTCGACGTTGTGATTAAGGTTCCCGAGTCGATACAAGAGAAGGGCAACGCTCTGAAGTATGGTACGACAGATTACTACATATATAATATGTACCCGGGTACCGATGCCCAGAAGATTAACCTTCACGACGAGGCATACAAAACCGTAATCAAGCGCGATACTGTTCTCCACATCAACAACACTTCGCGTTTTGTTGAGGGTAACCCCACTGCCTACATCTGCGAGAATATTGTTCCCTACCAGCCCACCTACTTCATCATCGGAGAGTTTGGCTACGTTGACGAGGATAACCTCGGCTGGGAGGATGAAGAGGGTATCTACCACGACAATACCGATGGTTTCCACGTTCCGGGCTATTGGACAGCTCAGTTCAATTGGGATGCCTACAATTCTGCCGGAGGCTACGCTCCTCAGTCGCCCGATTGGGGTAAGTCGCCCTACGAGGTGCAGCAACTGACCGACGAGTCGGAGTTCTGGACAGGTTTCTACCGCAAATACTTCTTCCACCTCAAGCAGCCAGAGAAGCTGGATGGTTCGTTCGATGTTGACCTTAGCGACCTTCAGTGCGACGGTGGTCTGATTTCGGTTACCCCCTCTGAGAACATTTCGTTCTGGCTCTACACCATTCTCGACGAGGCTACCTTCGACTCTCTGGGAGGCAACTCCGAGGATCAGGCAACGTTCCAAGCATTTGTCACCACCTACTACTTCGCCTACAACTACTATCAGGATTATGGCGTAGGTGCTGGCATGTTCGACGCTTCGTGGCCTCTTATGGGCGACATCACTCCGGGCGAGAAGTATAAGATGATTCTTATCGGTATGGGTATGAACGAGGATGGTAGCGACAACGTTGGTAAGCAGTGTATGTACACCTACGATATCGTATTCCCCGAGCCTAAGCTCGACGCCCCCACCATCGAGGTTACCGCCATCGAGCGTCCCGAGGATCAGGAGGCTGTCACCCCCTATCAGATTTGGTTCAACATCAAGTGTCCCTCGAAGGATGCTGAGACAGCTCGCTACCTGCTCAACACCAAGCGTGCGTGGGACGGCATAGGTTCGCTGACCGTAGAGAATATGATGGAGACCTATGGCAACTACTTCTATGCAGAGGAGATGGAGCAGATTAACTCCGATAAGGGTCTGGACTTTGTATTCAACGTCAACCCCGGCACCACCTATGGTTTGGCTTGTCAGGTTATCAACTGCGAGAGTACCCCCAGCCGCACCGTATATTTGGAGTCAACCTCGATTGACGAGATTTTTGGTGAGAAGGTAGAGTCGCCCCTCTATGAGGAGCTTCAGGGCGAGTGGACAATGACCGTGAATACGCGCTACACCCTCTACGACCGCCACACCATCACCTACCACACCTACGAGGGCATTAAGACCAGCAAGGTTACCATCGGCAAGTCAGTAGAGTGGCCCGAGACTCTGAGCGAGGATATTTACAGCGCATTTGAAGCATCGTGGCTCAACTCAATGACCCGCGAGGAGCTTGACCAGCTCTACGCAGAGCTTCTTGCCGAGTATGACAACTACTATGAGCGTATGAGCAAGCGCAACTATATCCCCTGCAACGGTTTCGACGTATATCCCGTAATCGACTACTTGGGTTATAGCTCGGCTATCTATCTCTCGCCTTACGACCTGTTCCTGAACGGCGCACTCAACAAGTATGAGATTTATGGTGCTACAGAACTCTTCTACGACTTCGGTCCCAAGTGGCAGTTTGAGGTTCATGCCGACGGCTCGCTGACCGTTCCTTTCAATGCCAACTTTATGGAGCCTATGTGTGGTGTTAGAAGCTACTACATGGTGGGCTTCAACAGTCAGGATGAGGAGAACAACCAGAGTACCATGACAGGTGGCGACAATTATGAGAATGGTCACTTCCCCGTTGAGATATCGGAGGATAAGAACACCATCACCATCAAGCCTATTGAGTACGAGGGCAGCCTCTACTACCCGCAGTGCTGCTCGTGGTCGGGTGTTTCGTTCGAGGCTCAGGGTCTTGTTATCAGCGATATTGTTCTGACCCGTGGTTGGAGCGAGCCTGAGCAGGGTGAGCAGCCCGAGCAGGCAGCCAAGGTGCTTGACCTGAAGCAGGAGTCGATGCGCACAATCAAGCTCAACACTCCTGCCGGCACAAAGGTTAACCAGCACAAGCCTAAGAGCTTCACCTATTTCGAGTAACCTACACATAGGAGCTACCTGCTACACCAAAGTAGCGGGTAGCTCTTATTTTAATAACGTAAAAAATAGAATCAAAACAGAAAAATGAAAAAATTACTCCACTTTATTATGCTCATGGGCATAATAGGACTTGGCGCACTATCGTGTACCGACGACGGCGGAACAACAAACCCTACTGCCGAGAGTTTCTCCGTAAGCCTCGTGCGTACGGGTTCGAGTGACGCAACCTTCGATGTAACCTCGAAGGGTATGTCGAAGTATGCTTATGTTGTCTATAATGGTAGCCAGAGCGAGAACTCTGCTCCCACGGCTCAGGTGATTTTTGCTACGGCACAGACCCAGCAATCTATTACCGATGGCACCACAAAGTGTACTATCAACGGTTTTACCCCCGTCACCACCTATACTGTATATTTTGCAGCACAGGACCTCGAGGGTATAAAGTTCTATGACGAGGTTATCGCCATTGAGCTTACCACAACCGATGTTGTCGAGGAGGTTACTATCTCGAATATAGATTACTCGTCGTTTGATATCAACATCAAGTTCCCCGAGTCGGTTTTGGAGGGCAATATTCTGAAGTGGGGCGTTGCCGACCACGCTGTCTATAACAATGGTCTGCCCGACTCGGAGAAGATTAACCTCCACGACGGTGTTTACCACAACCACATCACTGAGGATATGACTATTCACTGTGACGAGGAGCATCGTTGGATTAGCGAGGCTGAGGATATCTACTACTTCGAGCCTATCGTTCCGGGTCAGACCACCTATGTTATCGTTGGTGAGTTTGAGTACGTCGAGGCTGATGCTGTCAAGATTGATGAGGATGGTAACGAAATCGACCTTACGTGGGGCTTCCACGAGGCTGGTTACTACAACCCCTTGATGGATGTCTATGGCTACATAGAGTGGAAGAACGAGAATGGCGGTAGCTCCGGCGGTTGGGGCATCTCGCCTTTGTCGGTTGAGGCATTCACCGAGCAGTCGGCATTCTGGAGCGGTTTCTATCGCTGTCTGAAGTTTACAACCAAGGCTCCCGAGAAGCTCGAGGGCGACTTTACTGTTGACGAGAGCAACCTCAAGCCCAACGGTGGTATTCTGACTATCACCCCTACTGATAATATCAGTCTCTACCTCTGTGCGATGCTCGATCCTTCGGCAAACGAGCTTCTGATGCAGACTGTCGATAACTCGAATCCCGAGACCATTCAGGCATATCTTACCTCATACCACGCCTACGCTAATTTCGGTGTAACGACCTACGACAAGGCTGAGATGATTAACGTGTTGACGATGATCAACAACCCCGACTATACAGCCGACTATACACTCTATATGATTGGCTTTGGTCGCGATAAGGATGGTCTGGCTGACGTTACCCAACAGGTGATGAAGACTATGACCATCAACCTTCCCGACCCCACACAGCCCGCTCCTACCATCGAGGTTACGGCTATCGATGCACCCGCAGATTGGACTCCCAAGTTCGAGTATGAGCTTTGGTTCAACGTTAAGTCGCCTTCGAAGAGCGCATACGAGGTACGCTACGCTATGAACGACACCCGTAGCTGGGGCGGTAGCACTCCCGAGAGCATCATCCCCTACTATGGTGAGTACTTTACGGCTGAGGAGGTCGAGCTTATCAATAGTGACGAGGGCTTCGATGTTATGTTCAGCGTAAATCCCGATACGGAGTATGGTCTGGGTGTTATCGCCTACAACGACGAGGGTACTGCCAGCAAGTCGGGCTTTGCAGTAGCTACTTCGGGTCCCGAGAACTTCGGCGAGTTGGTCGAGTCGCCCCTCTTCGAGGAGCTTAAGGGAAGATGGTTGCTCAGCTGCGAGGCTACATGTCAGGTTTATGACTACAACACTGTCAGCTGGGTAAGCTACGAGACGACCATCAGCACAAAGCTCACCATCGGCGATATGACCTTCCCCACCTCGCTCGAGAGTCAGTATGTCGAGGCGTTTGCATCGTCGAAATACAACACGATGAATGCCGAGGAGCTTGAGGCAGAGTTGCAGGCTATTCAGGAGTACAACACCAAGTTCAACTCCAATATCCGCAAGCGTAACCATATTCTCTGTCAGGGCTTCGATGTATATCCCGTAATCGACTATTTGGGCTACAGCAATACGGTATATCTCTCGCCTGCAGACTTCTTCCTCAACGCATCGCTTGACCGCTATAAGTACTCAAGCCCCCAGAACCTCTATCTGGATAGTGGCCCCAACTGGTTTATGGAGGTACACGCCGATGGTTCGGTAACCGTACCATTCAACACCACTAAGCTGATGCCTATGTCGGGTAGCAAGGGCTTCTATATGATTGGTTTCAACACCCTTGCCGAAGAAAGCAATATGACCAGCCTGCCCTATATTGGTCAGTATGAGACCGGTCACTTCCCCGTCGAGATATCGGAGGATAAGAACACCATCACCATCAAGCCTCTGAACCATAATGGCGACGATTTCTATCCCCAGTGCGCAACCTTCAATGGTGTTAGCTTCGGTACTCAGAGTATGATTCACAGCGATATCGTGCTGACCAGAATCACCGAGAACACCACCTCGAAGTCGGCTGTGGTAAACCTTAGCGAGACAGCTATGAGCAAGGGATTTAGCCTTTCGACTCCCGCATCGACCAAGGTTAACGATGTGAAGCCTCACGCAATTACCGAGTTCGCACGTTAGTTTTTCGATTTTATGGGGCTGATTTGCCCCCAAACAAAATCCCGAGTGGACATGTTCCACTCGGGATTTTTTGTTTTGGGGAAGGGAAATGGGTTAAGGAGATTAAGGAAGTTAGAGAAATTAAGGATGTTACCTAATCTCTAAATTCACTAATCACAACCTCAAGCTGCGTGAGGTATTTTTTGATTTTAGAGGAGCAGATTTTGTGCATCATGAAAAATGGCGTGGAAGGATAGTATTAGAAAATACAGCCTTTCACGCTCTTTGAAGGATGTGCGGAATTTACCGCATATAAATTGAAAAATGGTGACGAATCAACCTCAAGTTGCGTGAGGTATTTTTTGATTTTAGAGGAGCAGATTTTGTGCATCATGAAAAATG
>CAZFQU010000035.1:0-17736 GCA_964521245.1 uncultured Alistipes sp.
GTAAACCTCAAGTCGGCATTCAACTTCATCCATGCTGTTACACCCATTATGGCTCGTCAGAAGTCGGGTTCGATTATCAATATGTCGTCGGTTGTGGGTGTTAGCGGTAATGCCGGTCAGTGCAACTACTCGGCATCGAAGGCTGGTATGATTGGCTTGGCTAAGTCTATCGCTAAGGAGATGGGTCCCCGCGGTATTCGTGCAAACGCTATCGCTCCCGGATTCATCATTACCGAGATGACCAACCAGCTGCCCGATGAGGTTAAGGAGGGTTGGTATAAGCAGATTCCTCTCCGTCGTGGTGGTCTGCCCGAGGATGTTGCTAATGTGGCTCTGTTCCTCGCATCTGACCTCTCGGCTTATGTGTCAGGTCAGGTTATCCACTGCTGCGGTGCTATGAACTGCTAATAGGCTCTTGGGCGCGGAATAAGGATTTAGGCACGACGGGGGAGGCTGAGGCGTTACCTTGTCGTGCCGCTTTTTTTGAATTTGACGGGAATGAAAATTTTTAGAAAAATCACTCTTTTGGTGCTGTTGCTTGCTTTGGTTGTGCCTCTGTCGGCAGCCAAGCGGGTTCGTTGCACCACACATATCTACTCCATCTCGCAGGGCGATACGTTGCGACTTGACCACTATGCCTCATCATGTGGTTGTGGGAAGCAGCCACGCGAGGCTGTGTTGTTTATGTTTGGCGGAGGATTTAAGGCGGGTAGTCGCTCGGCTCAACAATATATCGACTTCTTCGAGTGGCTTGCCCGACGAGGTGTAGATGTCGTGTCGATAGATTATCGTTTGGGTCTGAAAGATGTGTCGGCTCAAAATATATCGTCGCCTACGGAGTTTGTGGGTGTGCTTACAGGGGCTGTACAGATGGCTGTCGAGGACCTGTATCGTTCAACAGCCTTTGTTGTGGAAAATTCTCAGAAGTGGGGTATAGACCCTGCTAAGATATTTGCTGCGGGGTCGAGTGCCGGTGCTATATCGGTCTTGCAGGGTGAGTATCTGAGAGCCAACAACTCGCCACTTGCAGCTCTCTTGCCCGAGGACTTTGAGTATGCCGGTATAATCTCATTTGCCGGAGCAGTACTCTCTGTTGATGGTCAGCCCAAGTGGCAGAGCGTGCCTCAGCCCCTGATGCTCTTTCACGGCAATGCCGACTCGAATGTTCCCTACAAAGAGCTTGTAGTGCCTGTTGCGGAGGGCGTAGAGGCTGGAATGTACGGCTCGGAGAGTATCTTCAAGTCGCTTAAGGATGCGGATAGTTCACTGTGGTTAATTTCTGTTCAGGGTGAGGACCACTCGGTAGCCGAGTCGCCAATGGAGGAGTATAGAGAAGAGATACTCAGCTTCATGAAGAGTTCATCTCAGCAACCCACAACCAAAATTCGTATGGATGTCGGCACCCCGGCAATCCCCAAAGAGTTTACTGTGATGGATTATATCACCTCGAATTTTTAGGCGTTAACCATACGCAACATAATAAGAAACTGTCTAACAAGGTGATTCTAAAGTCAAGTTCCTTTTGGTTGCTTCGCCATAGCATAGCCTCTGCCTATGGCTTAATCGCAACCTTACGCTCGCCCTCAAAATGCTCATTTACGTTGGGGTAAACTCCGCCTTTGGAGCTTCGCGAGCCTTAAAATCCCTCATGTTATACAACTTCTGACAAAAAGAGGACCTGTCTAAAAACTTATTAGACAGGTCCTTATTCGGTTAAAACTTTACGTAAGCTCCCAACTGCAAAATACCCTTATAGCCATATCCCACTTCGCCATAGACTCCGAACTTGGGAAGTCCGACAGCTAAGCCTAAGGGGCTGACGTGGTAAGCTACGCTGGTCTTGGAGAACTTCTCCTTGCCTGCTTCTGCCATATTGGCATTTTGCTTGAGGAACGTAGCTCCGAGGCTTGCATCCCAATAGAGGGTAAGTATGCCCGAGGGGACCTTCATGTAGTTGAACTTGATGTCGGCAGCAATGGTGTAGAAGTTGTTCTTGGCATTGATGCTCTTGGGGTAGTCGCGCGACACCTTCTCGTAGCCGAGTGTTGCTCCGAGTGATACTTTGGGTAGGAGTTTGAATCGCCACGTGAGGTACATCGCTCCCGAGGAGTAGCCTTCGCTGCCCTTCATGCCACTTTCGTCAAGCAGCTTCGAGTAGCTTTTGGTGAGCTTGTTTGCCGAGTACCAACCATAGCCTGCCGATATCTCGTTGTTCTGACCCTTTGCAGGCACCACCATAAGCAGTGCCGCAAAGAGCAGTGTGAGTGTTAGGTGAAGGCGTTTCATCGGCTACTTCATCTGAGCAAAATACTTGTAGAAGAGGGGTATAGTCTCGATACCTTTGTAGAATTGATCCAGACCATAGCTCTCGTTGGGCGAGTGGATAGCATCCTCGGCCAAACCAAAGCCGATAAGGATGGACTTGATACCCAAGATAGCCTCAAAACCGCTGATGATGGGAATCGAACCACCGGAGTAGAAGGGCAGAGGTTTCTTGCCGAAGCTCTCCTGCATAGCCTTCTCGGCAGCACGATATGCCGTAAGGTCGGTGGGCGATACGTAGGGTGCGCCACCGTGCAGAGCCTTGACGGTAACCTTCACACTCTTGGGAGCGATAGCCTTAAAGTGCTTCTCGAAGAGCTTTGCAATCTTCTTCCAATCCTGATTAGGAACAAGACGCATCGAAATCTTAGCCGAGGCGGTCGAGGGGATAACGGTCTTGGTCCCCTCGCCAATGTAGCCGCCCCAAATACCATTCACGTCGAGCGAAGGACGTACACCCGTACGCTCGATGGTGGTGAAGCCTGCCTCACCCTCCACGTCGCCAATCTCAAGCGACTTCTTATACTCTCTGAGGCAGAAAGGAGCTTTGTTGAATGCCTTGCGCTCGGCAGGGGTAAGTTCTCTCACGTCGTCGTAGAATCCCGGGATGGTGATGTGACCATTCTCGTCGATGAGCGATGCAACAAGACGAGTCAGCACGTTTGCTGGGTTAGCCACTGCACCACCAAACAGACCCGAGTGCAAATCCTTGTTAGGACCCGTAACGGTCACCTCCATATAGGTAAGACCTCTCAGACCACAAGTAATCGAGGGGGTGTCCATCGCAATCATCGAGGTATCGCTAACCAGAATGATGTCGGCCTTGAGCATCTTTTTGTTGTCGGCACAGAACTTATAGAGGCTGGGCGAGCCAATCTCCTCCTCACCCTCGAGCATAAACTTCACGTTGCAGGGCAGAGTGTCGGTAGCGCACATAGCCTCGAAAGCCTTGGCGTGCATAAAGAGCTGACCCTTGTCGTCGTCGGCACCACGACCCCAAATTCTGCCATCCTTGACAACCGGCTCGAAGGGGTCGGTACGCCACTCCTCCAGAGGCTCGACGGGCATAACGTCGTAGTGACCATAAACCAAGACTGTCTTGGCTTTGGGGTCGATAATCTTCTCGGCATAAACCACGGGATTGCCTTCGGTGGGCATAACCTCTGCGCGGTCGGCTCCCGACTTCACGAGTGACGCAGCCAAATGCTCGGCACAACGTACCATATCCTGCTTGTGGAGCGAGGGCTGTGCGCTGATTGAGGGAATACGCAAAACGTCGAAAAGTTCACTCAAAAAACGCTCCTTGTTTTCGTTAATGTAATTCTTTGTCTGTTCCATATTTTTTGGTTTTATTTTAGGTTTTTATGCTACGGTTATATTCCTGCGATTTCTCTTAACTCGCCGATGAATCTTGTAGCCAATTCGTCAGCCTCTTTGGGCGATTTAGCCTCGGTGTAGATTCTGATTATAGGCTCGGTATTGGACTTGCGCAGGTGTACCCAGCTTTGGGCGAAGTCAATCTTCACGCCGTCGATATCGTTCACCTTTTCGTGGCTGTAACGCTCTTTCATCTTTCGAAGCAGAGCATCGACATCGATAGCGGGCGTAAGCTCAATCTTGTTTTTCGAGGCGTAGTAAGCGGGATACTTTGCCCTCAGTTCGCTCATCTTCAGACCACTTTCTGCGAGCAGCGTAAGGAAGAGTGCCACGCCGACAAGGGCATCTCTGCCGTAGTGCAGTTCGGGGTAGATGACGCCACCATTGCCCTCGCCACCGATAACGGCTCCCTTCTCTTTCATCTTGGCAACAACATTCACCTCACCGACTGCTGGTGCAAAATAGTTGCCACCCAACTCTTCGGTCACATCTTTGAGAGCGCGTGAGGATGAGAGGTTAGATACCGTATTGCCTCCGCCCTCCTTTCGGAGTATGTAATCGGCTACTGCAACCAACGTATATTCTTCGCCAAACATCTCGCCATCCTCGCTCACCAAAGCCAAGCGGTCAACATCGGGGTCAACAACAACTCCGAGGTCGGCTCCCTCTCTGATGACAGCTTCCGAAATCTGAGTGAGGTTTTCGGGCAGAGGTTCGGGGTTGTGCGAAAACTCGCCCGTAGGCTCGCAGTTCAGCTCCACAACCTCGCATCCCAACTCTCTGAGCAGCTGAGGAATAACCACTCCGCCAACGGAGTTTACGGCATCGACAACAACCTTCAGTCGGCGTTGGCGCACAGCCTCTACATTCACTCTCTTGAGCGCGAGAACAGCTTCGATGTGTTGGGGATTGTAATCTTCTCGTTTCACGACCTTGCCTATGTGGTCGATTGTGGGGTAGTGCCAACTCTCATCCTCTGATAGTTCCAGCACTTGTCTGCCCTCTTCGGCATTGAGGAACTCTCCTCTGTTGTTGAGCAACTTCAGGGCGTTCCACTGTTTGGGATTGTGCGAGGCGGTGATTATTATTCCGCCATCGGCACCATTTGTGATTACTGCCATCTCTGTTCCGGGAGTGGTGCAGAGTCCTACGTTGATAACATCTACACCGCAAAGCAGAAGAGTGCCTTCGATAATACTTTCGATAGAACTGCCCGAAAGACGAGCATCGCGACCCACTACAACGCAAAGTCGCTCCTTATTGCTCATCTGACCTATCAGTCGGCAATAGGCTGTGGTAAATTTCACTACGTCGATAGGCGTAAGGTTCTCAGCAACAGCACCTCCGATGGTGCCCCTGATACCGGAAATTGATTTTATGAGTGTCATAATTTTTGCTTTATACCTATTTATAATGAAAAAATCCGTCGAAAAACTTTGATATTCGACGTAAATATATTACTTTTATCCCAATTATTAAAATTTAATATCGACTTTTTTATGAGAACCATACCATCTTCTGAGTTGATAATCAACGATGACGGCTCGATTTTTCACCTCCATCTTAAGCCCGGAGAGATTTCGGATATTGTGATTTTGGTGGGTGATCCCGGTCGCGTTGAGCTGGTTGCCTCGTTCTTCGAGAAGAGAGAGTGTGAAGTGGCTAATCGCGAGTTCAAGACCGTGACTGGCAGCTATAAGGGGCGTCGTATGACTGTAATGTCAACCGGTATCGGAATCGGAAATATTGATATTGCCGTGACGGAGCTTGATGCTCTTGCCAACATCGACTTTGCAACCCGCCAGCAGAAGAGTGAGCTTAAACAGTTGACTCTTGTCAGAATGGGTACTTCGGGTGCCATTCAGCCCGATATCAAGGTTGGTGAGGTGGTTTTCTCGCGTACGTCGGTGGGATTCGATGGTCTGCTCAACTACTATGCCGGCAGAAACGATGTGTGCGACCTCTTTATCGAGAAGGCGTTTATGGAGCATACCCAATGGTCGGAGCTGCTGCCTAAGCCCTACTTCATCGATAACGACAGAACGCTCGGTGAACTCTTCGGCGATATGAGTCGCGAGGGTATAACCATCGCTGCCCCGGGATTCTATGCTCCGCAGGGCAGATGGGTCAGACTTCAGCCTCACGATATGCAGCTCAACCAGAAGATTGAGAGCTTCGAGTATGAGGGTCGCAAGATAACAAACTTCGAGATGGAGTCGTCGGCTCTTGCCGGTATGGCTGCCCTGATGGGTCACCGCGCAGCAACCATCTGCACCATCATAGCACAACGCATAGCAAAGGATGCCTGCACTGACTATAAGCCCTTCGTCAGGAATATGATTCAGAATGCACTGGAGCGTTTGGCGCGATTGTAAACTAATGATTTGCAAAGAAATAGTAAGCAATATAAAGAAAATAGATAATTAAGAAAAATAGAAAAACGTATGAAATTTTCAGTATCAAGTTCTGCCCTCTTGTCGCTGTTGGCGACTACCGGTAAGGTTGTAAGCAACCGCAACACTCTTCCTATCTTGGATTATTTCCGTATGGAGCTTTCGGCTGGTGAGCTTAAGGTTACGGCTTCGGACCTTGAGACCACGATGATTAGCTCCATTAAGGTTGATAATGTTGAGAGAGAGGGTACTATTGCTGCTCCTGCAAAGCAGATGCTCGACCTCTTGAAGGAGTTTCCCGAGATGCCTCTCGATATCGAGACTCAGGAGGATTCGTGGGATATCGTAATCAACTGGAAGAGCGGTAAGCTCTCTATCCCCGGAGCTAATCCTATGAGCTATCCCATTCCTCCCGCAATCTCGCAGGACAGTATGGAGCTTCAGCTCTCGGTAGATACGCTGGTTAACGGTATCAACAAGACCTTGTTCGCAACTGCCGATGACGAGTTCCGTCCTCAGATGAATGGTGTCTATTTCAACTTCGATGCTGAGACTCTGACCTTTGTAGCTACCGATGCTCATAAGTTGGTGAAGTACAGCTCGGAGGTGGAGTGCGGAGCCGCGGCATCGTTCATCCTGCCCAAGAAACCTGCAAACCTGTTGAAGGGTGCCCTGCTCAAGGAGGAGGACGATGTGAAGGTTAGTTTCGATGTGAGCAATGCCCGTTTCGAGCTTAAGAACCACACCATCATCTGCCGTCTTATCGAGGGTTCGTTCCCCAATTATAATGCTGTGATTCCCGCCAACAACCCCAACAAGGTGTTGGTTGACCGCGTAGAGCTTTTGAATGGTATTAAGCGTGTGGCTATCTGTTCGAACCCTACCACCAACCTTATCCGCATGGATATTTCGGCAGCATCTATCGACCTTACGGCTCAGGATTTGGACTTCTCGCTCTCGGCTAACGAGAAGATTTCGTGTAGCTACGACGGTTCGCCCATCACCATAGGCTTCAAATCGACCTTCCTCGTTGAGATTTTGTCCAACATCGAGACTCCGACGGTGCTTATCGAGCTTGCCGACTCGGCTCGTGCAGGTGTCTTTAAGCCTGTGTATGACGACAAGCAGCAGTCCTCGACCCTTATGCTGCTGATGCCTATGATGATTAACGCATAAAGAGTATCTTATGCAGCTTAAACTTAAGCGTCCGATAGTCTTTTTTGACTTGGAGACTACGGGCGTAGATACTTCGCGCGACAGAATTGTGGAACTCTCGTTGGTGAAGATTATGCCCGATGGCGAGCGCATAATCAAAACCCGACGATTGAATCCCGAGATGCCCATACCTCCGGAGGCTACTGCCGTTCACCACATTACAGACGAGGATGTGAAGGATTGTCCTACGTTTCGTCAGGTGGCTAAGTCGCTTGCACAGTTTTTAGAGGGGTGCGACTTCGGAGGTTTCAACTCCAACCGATTCGATTTGCCTGTGTTGGTCGAGGAGTTCCTCAGAGCAGGTGTCGATGTGGATTTCAAGCGCAGGCACTTTGTAGATGTGCAGAACATCTTTCACAAGATGGAGCAGCGTACGCTGGTGGCAGCCTATAAGTTCTATTGCGATAAGGACCTTGAGGCTGCACACTCGGCGGAGGCTGATACGTTGGCAACATACGAGGTGTTGGAGGCTCAGCTCGACCGCTATCCCGAACTCAAGAACGATGTCGAGGAGTTGGCTAAATTCTCCTCGCGTGGCGAGACTGCCGACTATGCCGGCAGAGTGGGATACGACGAGCAGGGCGAGGAGATATTCCTCTTTGGTAAGTATCGCGGAAAGAGGGTTGAAGAGGTGTTCAACACCATCGACCCCAGCTACTATGCGTGGATTATGAATGGTGACTTCCCGCTCTATACCAAAAAACTACTTACGCAGATTCACTGCCGTAAGGTAAATAAGAGATAGTAATTCTACTTTGAAACTCTATGAAGAGAAGTTGTTTTTTGCTTCTGTTGCTGCTTTTGTTTTGCGGCAGTGTTGTGGCTCAACAGGTTCAGCAGCAGCGTGAAATTGTCTATATCGACGGGGTGAAGTGGCACCTGCATACCGTCAGAGAGGGCGAGACTGCCTACTCCATAGCCAAGGCTTATGGGACGAGTGTGGAGTCGCTGCTGGAGGCTAATCCCTCGGCTCGTGATGGCTTGAAGATAGACCAAACACTGCGCCTGCCCGTTGCGCAGACTCAAACCTCTGCCGAGATGATGAGCGACAAGAAACTTAGGAAGAGTTTTTTGCTGCACACCATTTCTGAAGGTGAAACCCTCTACTCCATTTCGCGCAAGTATGAGATTTCGGTTGCGACGATTGTCGAGGATAATGAGGGTATCGACCCTCTGAGCCTGACTGTTGGACAGAGTCTTAAGATTCGCAAAAAGTCGATAGGCAGAAGCGACGAGGAGCAGGCTCAAGAGCAGATGGCGCAGATTGTGGCAACATTGGGTGGCGCACCTGCGGGCTATGACTATTATGTGGTTAAGCCTCGCGAGACTGTCTATTCGCTCTCGCGTCGATATGGTATGACCGAGTCGGAGTTCGTGCAACTTAACAACCTCCCGGATGGACTTAAGGCCGGTGCAGTAATCCTTGTGCCGAGCGACAAGGCGGATGATGTTCAGACTCAACCTCGGGTAGATTCGGTTCATGTTGAGCCTTCTGATAGCACTCTGATTCTCTTGCCTGCCGATAGTGTAACGGTGGAGGAAGTAGAGCTTCAAGAGCCTATGCGATTCAAGTCGCTGGGTTCACAGCAACGATTGAAGGTCGCTCTGCTGCTGCCCCTTAGCGACAATGGACAGGTGAAGGCTACCTATCGAGCTATGTATCAGGGATTTTTGTTGGGCTTGGAGGATGTGAAGCGTCATGGCTATTCGGTTGATCTGCTGCTCTTCGATACCCAGCGTAAGACTGAGGCTGTGGATAAGATTGTCGGTGGGGATGCTCTCAGCGGAGTGAACCTTATCGTAGGTCACCTCTATCCCGACGAGGTTAGCCCCGTTGTGGAGTATGCTGACAGTTGCAACATACCTTTCGTTTCGCCTTTCCACGATATGGCTGCTCACGATAGCCGTGTGGTGTTCCAGATGGCTCCGTCGGATAACAGCAAGTATGATAAGCTCAGACCACTGCTCGATAGTGGTGCTTTGGTGACCGTTATACGCACCACTAAGGTAGATTCGCTCTACGAAAAGGAGGTGATTAACTTCCTTACCCGAAATAATGTGGCATATGAGAACTATCAGTTCCGAGGTGCTCAGGGTGCTGACTTTGCAAAGCAGGGCGACCTGACACCACTGCTTAAGAAAAGTTCCAGTCATCTGTTCTTTGTGCTGTCGGATAACGAGGTGGAGACCGACCGCGTGTTGGCCTCTTTATCGTCGGCACAGTCCAACATCTTGGCGCGCACAGGTTCTAACCCTAAAGTGGTGACCATAGGTAATGCCAAGTGGGGTAGGTATGCAAATATCGACCGAGTGAACTTCTTTAAGAACAATGTGACCTATGTGGCTCCTTTCTATGCTTCGCGTAGCAGCAGGGTGGTGCGTAACTTCGATTCGCGCTATATCAAGGCCTTTGGTTCGATGCCCTCGCAATACTCCTATCGTGGCTACGAGACGGCGGTAATCTTCTGTGAGGGAATCTTCTCGGATATCGAGACCGATATGCAGAGCCGACACTATTCGCCCCTTCAGTCGGTGTATAGATTTGGTAAGGAGCAAGGTTCTCAAATCTCTGTTAACCAAGAGTGGATGTTGATACGATATGACAGCTCGCTCTCGGTGGTTGTAGAGTAACTCAAAGAAAAAAGAGTATGGCAAACATAAATAGCACAATACCCGAAAAGACTATCGAGCGACTCAGTGAGTATCGTCGTACTCTGTTGCGTAGTCATAAGCAGGGCATTACCCATATCTTCTCACACGTGTTGGCCGGTATGCACGGCATTACGGCTGTGCAGGTCAGACGCGACTTGATGCTCATAGGTTTTTCGAGCGATACGAAAAAGGGCTACGATGTGAAGGTGCTTATTGATTTCATAAGTAACATCCTCGACTCGCCCCAGCCTACGAATATCGCTGTACTTGGTATGGGCCACTTGGGACAGGCAATATCCAAGTATTTCAATAGTCGTGGTCTGAACCTAAAGATTACGGCAGCCTTTGATATCGACCCGCAGAAGGTTGGCTCTCAGATAAACTCCATACCTGTATATCACATGCAGGAGTTTGAGAATGTGGTCTCGGAGCGTGAGATAAGCATCGTCATTGTGTCGTTGCCCGCAAAGGTGGCTAACGAAATGGTGTTGCCGATAATAAATGCAGGTATCAAGGGTGTGCTTAACTTCACCTCCACACCTCTGAACTTCCCACAGGGTATAGTTGTCGAGAACTACGATATAACGACCTTGCTTGAGAAGGTGGCATACTTCGTCAAGGAGAACGAGGAGAAGAATAATAACCCGATGTAAAGATGCAGATAATACGTGGGTTTGAGAATATGCCACAACTTAGCGATGTGGTGGCTACCGTAGGCTCCTATGATGGGGTTCACGCCGGTCATTGCCACCTGCTTCAGGCAACTCGCTCTGAGGCTGAGCGTAGGGGAGGAGTTAGCCTTGTGGTTACTTTCGATCCCCATCCGCGCCTTGCGCTCAATCCCGATTGTGGTATGAAGCTCCTCACGTCGCTTGAGGAACGCGTAAAGCTGTTCGAAGAGGCGGGTATCGACTATCTGCTCCTGATTCATTTCGATAGAGCTTTCAGCCGTACATCGCCCGAGGAGTTTGTGCGTTCGTTGGTTGAGGAGGCAAATGTGAAGCTGCTCGTTGTGGGCTACGACCATCGCTTTGGCTGCGACAAGGGTGGCGATAAGCAACTGCTTGAGAGTTTAGGCGCGGAACTTGGTTTCGAGGTGAGGCAGATTCAAGAGCAGGGTATAGATTCCGAACACCTTAGCTCCACAACTATTCGTCGTCACGTGGAGCGTGGTGAGATTGAGCGTGCCGCATCGATGTTAACCCACCCCTATATGGTGGCACTCAGGGTTGATAATGGTGGCAGAGTGAGCCTTACCGAGCCTAACAAACTCCTGCCTCTCGGGGGTGAGTTCGGTTTGGTATGTGGCGATAATGAGTATAAACTATTTGTTACAGGCAATGGCGAGCTGACACTATCACCTCTGCCTGAGTCGGGAGAATATATATTTGAATTTAAGTAGGCTATGATTACACACGAGATGAAAATTAGGGTGTGGTACAAGGAGACCGACCAGATGGGCTTTGTCCACCATTCGAACTATGTTTGCTACTATGAGGCTGCGCGCTCGTCGCTTATGCGGGCAATGGGCGTGTCGTATGCCGAGATGGAGGCTCGTGGAGTGATGATGCCAATCTTAGACGTACACCTTAAATATATAAATCCCGCATTCTTCGAGGAGGACCTTACCGTGCGCATAACTCTCAAGGAGAAGCCTATGGCGCGTATTGTGTTTCACTACGATATTTTCAACGAGGCAGGTGCGCTTATAAATCAAGGTACCACGACTCTGGGATTCATAAAGAGTGATACGAAGCGAGCTTGTCGCGCTCCAGAGTGGTTTATGCAACTGCTCGAGGAGAAGTGGAATCAGCAGGTGTAATGCCTTATTCCCTTATCATTACCTATCTATTCGTTCCAAATTTTCCACGCAGCTTCTGCCTGCAAAGTGAGCATCCGATAGCCATTCCTGCAAGTGGCTCCACGCTGTGTGCCGTACTCCATAAATGAAGTCTGCTCGGGGTTATAGACAAGGTCGAAGAGCAGGTGCGAGGGTGTGATGTAGGCATAGGGTATGCGTGGTGCCGAGTCCACATCGGGATAGGTGCCGACAGGTGTGGCATTTACAATAAGACGGCTCTGGGCTACCACTTCGCAGGGTAGGTTGTCGTAGGTGTAGTTGCCCTTTGTCTCATCGCGCGAGACCAAATCGTAGGCTATGCCCATCTGAGCGAGTACATACTGCACGGCAAGCGACGCACCACCTGTACCCAACACCAAAGCGTGGTCTATAGCGGGGTTCTCCTGCCCTAAAATCATCTCTTCGAGCGATAGTCTGAACCCCTCGGCATCGGTATTATAGCCCGTGAGTTTGCCCCCCTGAATCCTTATGCAGTTCACGGCACCAATCATCTGCGCCTCGTGGCTCAGGGAGTCGAGCAGAGGTATGATGCTCTGTTTATAAGGTATGGTGACACTCAGACCCTCGATTGTGGGGTCCGAGTAGATGAGTTTTAGCAGATCTTCCACCCGCTCCAATTCGTAGAGCGAGTAGCTGCAATCAAGCCCCTCTCGAAGAAACTTCTCGCCAAAATAGCGAGCCGAAAACGAGTGCGAGAGACTCTTGCCGATGAGTCCGAATCGTCGCATACTACAATGCCTTTCCAATCAATATGAATCCGCCGATAAGCAACACCGTGAAGGCTATTGCCAGCAGATTGAAATACTTCTCGATGAAGCTCTTGATGGGCGCACCAAATCGCCAGATGAGCCAACCGATGAGGAAGAATCTCAAGCCACGCGAGATAATGGAGGCGATGGTGAACATCACAATATCGATGTGGAACAGACCACCCGAGATGGTGAAGAGTTTGTAGGGCAGGGGGGTAAATCCGGCAGTAAAGACAATCCAGAAGTTATACTTGTCGAACAAACTGCCAACCTCTATGAATGACTCCTGACTAAAGACGTGAGCAAAGAACCACTCGGCAAGGGCGGTATATTCGCCCGATATATCCTGCCAACAGAAAAAGCCTATGGCGTAGCCTATATAGGCACCGAGGATTGAGCCTACAAGACAGATGGTGGCATATCTGAACGATTTCTTTGCTGCTCCCAATGCAAGGGCTATGAGCAGCACATCGGGCGGAATGGGAAAGAAACTCGACTCTGCTAATGCCAATAGGAAGAGTGCTAATCCTCCCCACTTCGACTCGGACCACGAGAGGACCCAGTCGTATATTCGTCTGACTATGTTCATCTCTATTCTATGCTTAAAATTTCGTTATATTCTCTTTTGCTGTCGAGCAACTCTAAGGCTCTGTTAAGCGAGGAGTTGCCTTCCGAACTGTTGTATGCCCTAATGCGATATTTATGACCATAGAGCGACCACGCAAGGTATGCTCTGAGTTGCTTTTCGATTATGGGCTCAGAGGTTTTGGATTCACCCTCATTGAACTCTATGCCGCGATGGGCAGCATAGTCGTACAGCTCTTCGAAAAGTCGCTCTTTTATCTCATAGCCACGCTCCCACTCCTCGTAGTCGGGATACTCTTCCAAAAGCTCTTCCCTGTGGCTGTCCAGATAGTCAAGCGTGAAGCCTAATATCAGATTACGGGCCGATAAGCTCTTTAGATATGATGTTATGTGTGTTGTGTCATCCTCGGTGATGATGTCGGGTATGATGCCGCCACCACCCCTCACCACTCGTTGCTTGCGGAGTGTGAGGTATTTGGGTAGAGAGTCTGTTGCAGGGCTGTTGTCTTTACCATAGACTCTCTCGGAGTGGTTGAGGTAGTACTCCTCGCTCTCGCCACGCCTGTATGGGCGTTGTATGTCGCGCCCCGAAGGTGTGTAGTAGTGGGCAATGGTCAACCTTACTGCCGAACCATCTGCAAGCTCGAACTGTCGCTGCACCAATCCCTTGCCGAATGTGGGCTTGCCGACAATAACTCCTCGGTCCCAATCCTGAACAGCACCTGCCACAATTTCGCTTGCCGAGGCCGAGTTCTCATCGACGAGTATTACCACTCTGCCCTCGAATTTTTTGCCGTCGGGAGAGGTGAGACTGCGTGAGGAGACAGACCTGCCCGAGGTGGACACCACCTCAAGCCCCTTTTCGAGCATTATGCCCGCTACTCCTTGCGCCTCTTGCAACAATCCTCCGCCATTGCCTTGAAGGTCGATGATGAGATTTTTAGCCCCCTTATGAGCTGTTATTGCTGCACGTAATTCGTCGGATAGGTTTCTGCCGAATTGGTTAATTTTGACATATAGAGTCGAGGGGTTGACCATATATGCCACCTCGGCGGAGTGTGTGACAATATTTCGGCGAACAATGTTGAACCTAAGAGTGCTGTCAATGCCCCGACGCACCACCTCTAACTCGACCTCCGTCCCCTCCTTGCCACGAATATACCTGCTCGGATTCTCTATGCCAACAGCTCGGATGGTGTCGATGCGTATGATTCTGTCGCCTGCCCTCAGCCCTGCTCTTTGGGCGGGTGAGGAGTCGTTGACCGAAATCACCCTCAGCGTATCATATACCATCTGATTTGTGATGCCTATGCCCGAAAACTTCCCACTCATCAATCCACTCTCCATAGCAAGCTCTTCCGGATTAAGGTATTTGGAGTGGGGGTCGAGCCCCTCAAGCATAGCAACAATAGCCTCCTCGACCAAGGGCTGCATATCCACCTGCTCGACATAGAGCGAGTTGATAATGCTAAAGACCTTGTTGAGTTTGTTGTGCTGTTGCTTAGGGTCGGAAAAGCCCTGCCCCCACACCGCAAGTGTGGAGAGCAGAGCTATAATTGTTAGAAGGTATCTCATTACTCGCTTTATTCAACTCTTCAGAGTCTGTTAGAACTTGGCAACCAACTCTTCGAAAGAGAGTTTTTGCTGCTCGCCCTCACGCATCGATTTGAGCGTAGCACACCCCGCTGCAAGCTCCTCGGAGCCGATGATTACAACGTAGGGTATGTCGCGTCGGTTGGCATACTCCATCTGCTTCTTCATCTTTGCAGGCTCGGGGTATATCTCGGCAGCCACTCCCTTGTCGCGGAGCTTAGCCAAAATGCCAAGCGATGCAAACTCCTCGTCGCCGCCAAAGTTCATAAAGAGTACCTGAGTGGTGCAGTTCACCTCCTCGGGGAAGAGTTCCAAGCCGGTCATCACGTCGTAGATGCGGTCGGCACCAAACGATATGCCCACGCCCGAAGTGTTGGGTAGTCCGAAGATGCCCGTCAGGTCGTCGTAGCGACCACCACCGCAAATCGAACCTATCTGATAATCCTTAGCCTTCACCTCGAAGATAGCTCCCGTGTAGTAGTTCAAACCACGAGCCAACGAGAGGTCAAGCTCCACGTCGAGATTTATGCCCAGACGCTCGATGTAACCGAAGATGGTGCGCATCTCCTCGATGCCCTTTACTCCTGTTTGGGAGCCACCGATAACCTCCGAGAGCTTATCGAGCTTCTCTTGGTTTGTGCCTTCGAGCAGAAGTATAGGCTCCAACTTTGAGATTGCATCCTCGTCGATACCTCTCTCGCCAAGCTCAGCCTTCACACTCTCCAAGCCAATCTTCTCGAGTTTGTCGATGGCAACCGTAATATCGACCATCTTGTCGGCGTGACCTATCGACTCGGCAATGCCGAAGAGTATCTTGCGGTTGTTCATCTTCAGCGTGACAGCTATGCCCAGCTTTCTGAATACGCGCTCGACAATCTCCACCAGCTCCACCTCGTTGAGTAGCGATTTCGAGCCGATAACATCCACGTCGCACTGGTAGAACTCGCGGTAGCGACCCTTCTGAGGACGGTCGGCACGCCACACGGGCTGAATCTGGAAACGCTTGAAGGGGAATGCTATCTCGCTCTGGTGCTGCACGACGTAGCGTGCGAAGGGTACGGTAAGGTCGTATCGTAGTCCCTTCTCGCAAATCTTCGATGCCTGACGCAAATCCGCCTCACCGAGGTTTGCTCCGTAGTCGCCCGAATTCAGAATCTTGAAGAGCAGCTTATCGCCCTCGTCGCCATACTTACCCAACAGCGTCGAGAGATTCTCCATCGAGGGAGTCTCGAGTGGCGAGTAGCCAAAAGTGCGAAATACAGAGCGTACAGAGTCGAAAATATATTGGCGACGCATCATCTCGCGTGGCGAGAAGTCGCGTGTTCCCTTCGGGATGGATGGTTTTTGTGCCATAGTCTCTTTCGGTAGATTACTCCATCAACTTCTTATACTTAACTCTCTTGGGTGTGGTGTCCTGACCCTGAGCCTTCTTCCAAGCCTCATACTCGGAGTAGGTACCCTCGAAATAGACAACCTTCGAGTCGCCCTCGAACGAGAGGATGTGGGTGGCAATACGGTCGAGGAACCATCTGTCGTGCGAGATGACAACCGCACAACCTGCAAAATGCTCAAGACCCTCCTCCAATGCACGCAGGGTGTTAACGTCGATATCGTTGGTTGGCTCGTCGAGCAGAATCACGTTGCCCTCCTCCTTGAGTGCAAGGGCAAGGTGCAGACGGTTACGCTCACCACCCGACAAGACTCCACACTTCTTCTCCTGATCGGCACCCGTGAAGTTGAATCGTGCAACATAGGCGCGTGCAGGCACTTGGCGATTACCCAACTGAATAAGGTCGCTGTTCTGCGAAATAACCTCATATACCGACTTCTCGGGGTCGATGGATTTGTGCTGCTGGTCAACATAAGCGAGCTTGACGGTGGGACCCACTCGGAAGCTGCCCGACGTAGGCTCCTCCAAGCCCATAATCATTCTGAAGAGGGTGGTTTTACCCGTACCGTTGGCACCAATCACACCCACGATACCTGCGGGGGGCAGCGAGAAGTTGAGACCTTCATAAAGTACTCTGTCGCCAAACGCCTTCGATACATCCTGAGCCTCGATAACAACATCGCCCAAACGGGGACCATTTGGGATGTAAATCTCGAGCTTCTCCTCCTTCTGCTTGGTATCCTCGTTGAGCATCTTGTCGTAAGCCGACAGACGAGCCTTCGACTTTGCGTGACGACCTGCGGGCGACATTCTAACCCACTCCAACTCACGCTCCAGAGTCTTTCTGCGCTTCGACTCCTGCTTCTCCTCCATCTCCAGACGCTTAGCCTTCTGCTCCAACCATCCCGAGTAGTTGCCCTTCCAAGGAATACCCTCGCCACGGTCAAGCTCCAAAATCCAACCTGCGACATTATCCAAGAAGTAACGGTCGTGCGTAACGGCGATAACCGTACCCTTATACTGCTGCAAGTGCTGCTCGAGCCAATCGATAGACTCGGCGTCGAGGTGGTTGGTGGGCTCGTCGAGAAGCAGTACGTCGGGCTGCTGCAAGAGCAAGCGACACAGAGCCACTCGTCTGCGCTCACCTCCCGAGAGGTGCTTGATACTCTGGTCGGACTCGGGACAACGAAGAGCATCCATTGCACGCTCCAACACACTGTCAAGCTCCCAGCCGTTGACGTGGTCAATCTGCTCGTAAAGCTCGCCCTGACGCTCGATGAGTCGATTCATCTGCTCGTCGTCCATAGGCTCGCAGAGCTTCATATTTATATCCTCATACTCCTTCAGAAGAGCTACCGTTGCGGCGCATCCCTCCTCCACGACCTCCTTGACGGTCTTCGAGTCGTCGAGCTTAGGCTCCTGCTCCAAGTAGCCAACGGTGTAGCCCGGCGAGAATACCACCTCGCCTTGGAAGTTCTTGTCGATGCCTGCAATAATCTTCATCAGGGTCGATTTACCCGAACCGTTAAGACCGATAATACCGATTTTAGCACCATAGAAGAATGATAGATAGATGTTGTTCAATACTCGTTTTTGGTT
>CAZFQU010000035.1:17746-19472 GCA_964521245.1 uncultured Alistipes sp.
CACCCACCATCGAGAAGATAATTTTTTCGTCTGCCATATTTTATATTATTATTGTTGTCCGATGTGTTTTTGCTTAGAAGGCAAAGATACGAATTTTACCCCAATTCTCGCACTTTTACCCTAAAAATATAGCCTTTTTCTCCCCTCTTTCGACTATTGGCTCAATCTTTGGTCTTTATTATAAGCTTTATCTATTGCTCGATAGAAATAAATAATGGAAATTTATTTTCAACCCTTGAAAAATATCTTACCTTTGCAGTAGGAAAACAAACAAATAATAACACACTATAAAACTAAGCAATATTATGAAAAGCGTAAAAGGAACCCGTACAGAGCAGAATTTATTGAAGGCATTTGCAGGCGAGAGCCAAGCACGTACTCGCTACACATTCTTCGCAAGTGTAGCCAAGAAGGAGGGTTATGAGCAGATATCAGGCGTCTTTACCGAGACTGCTGAGCAGGAGAAAGAGCATGCTAAGCGTTTCTTCAAATTCCTTGAGGGTGGTGACCTCGAAATCACCGCAACCTATCCCGCAGGTAAGATTGGCACAACTGCCGAGAATCTTTTGGCAGCAGCAATGGGCGAGAACGACGAGTGGGACGTACTCTATCCCGAGTTCGCTAAGGTTGCCGACGAGGAGGGATTTCCTGAGATAGCAGCAGCTTTCCGCGCAATCTCCATTGTCGAGGCTGAGCATGAGCGTCGCTACCGTAAGCTCCTTAGTCGTCTGACCGATGGCAACTTCTTCAAGCGCGAGGGTAAAATCTGGTGGCAGTGTCGCAACTGCGGTTTCATCGTAGAGGCTTCCGAGGCTCCTCTGCTTTGTCCAGCCTGCAAGCATCCTCAGGCTTACTTTGAGCCGAAGAAGGAGAACTACTAGTTTTTTGATTTTATAGGGCATATTTGTCCTTGCTTCGTTTAAGAACAAATCTGCTCCTCTAAAATCAAAAAATGATTACAGCTCGGGAGGTTGATTCGTCGCTACAAAATCTGCTCCTCTAAAATCAAAAAAACACTGCTCGCTTTAGGGGTTTTGTGTCGAGAGGAGAGGTTTGTTGCATGTTGCGTTGCACGAAATCCCTATGTTTTTATGCAACGCAACAAACAATTGTGCTTTTTTTGCAGGGTGATTACTCAGTGTTAAACTCTTTTCTTGTTTCATGTTTTGTTTCACGAAAACCCTATGTTTTGATGAAACGAAACAAACTCTGTTGCATGTTGCGTTTTGCGAAAACCCTATGTTTTTTGCGCAACGCAACAACAATATATCTATATTGTAATATCAATAAAGTAAATAAGGATAATGTCAGGTGATATATAACAGTATATATGTGTGTGTCAGTGATATATATTGCATATATATTTACAAATAAAGCATATATTGCATATATTGCATATATTATTATATTATTATATTATTATTGTTATACTACTCCTCTGTGATAGCTAAATTATTGTATTGAGTATATGTCGTTGTTTTGTTTCGTTGCATAAAAACATAGGGTTTTCGTGCAACGAAACATGAAACAAACTCATACCTGTCACTCCACTGATAATATATATATGTTGATATTTTGTTGCGTTGCATAAAAACATAGGGGTTTCGTGCAACGCAACATGCAACAAACCCATACCTGTCACTCCACTGATAATATATACATGTCGATATTTTGTTTCGTTTCATCAAAACATAGGGTTTTCGTGAAACGAAACATGAAACAAGCA
>CAZFQU010000036.1:0-19330 GCA_964521245.1 uncultured Alistipes sp.
CGACCTCTCGCACATTCGCCCCTCGGGCAGCCCTGTGCTTAACTCGGCTCTCACCTCGACAGGTATCGTTCCATTCATGGAGCGTTACTCAAACTCCACACGCGAGGTGGCTCAGGATGGTCGTCGCGGTGCGCTTATGCTCTCGCTCTCGATGAAGCACCCCGATGCCGAGAAGTTTATCGACGCCAAGATGGATACCGGCAAGGTGACAGGCGCAAACGTCTCGATTAAAATCGACGACGAGTTTATGCGTGCTGCTTTGTCGGGTAAGAGTTATCGTCAGCAATTCCCCATCAACAGCGAGGAGCCTATCTACGCCAAGGATATAGACGCAAAGCGACTCTGGGAGAAGATTATCCACAATGCGTGGAAGTCGGCAGAGCCGGGTGTCCTCTTCTGGGATACCATCATCCGCGAGAGCGTACCCGACTGCTATGCAGACTTGGGCTTCACCACCGTATCGACCAATCCTTGTGGCGAGATTCCTCTCTGCCCCTACGATTCGTGTCGTCTTTTGGCAATCAACCTTTACAGCTACGTTAAGAACCCCTTTACCGCGGAGGCTGAATTCGACTTCCCCCTCTTCAAGGAGCATATCTACAAGGCAATGCACATTATGGACGATATTATCGACCTTGAGCTTGAGAAGGTCGAGCTTATCGCCGATAAGATTGCCTCCGACCCCGAGGATGCTGATGTACGCTCCGTAGAGCTTAACCTCTGGCGCAAGATTCGCGAGATGGCTCTCAAGGGCCGTCGTACGGGTCTGGGTATTACTGCCGAGGGCGATATGCTCGCAGCTTTGGGCTTAAGATATGGCACTGACGAGGCTATCGAGTTCGCCGTAAAGGTACAAAAGACTCTGGCTATCGAGGCTTACCGCTCGTCGGTTAAGATGGCTCAGGAGCGTGGTGCTTTCCCCATCTACAACTCCAAGCGCGAGGAGAACAACCCGATGATTAAGCGTCTGAGGGAGGCTGACCCCGAGCTTTATGCCGAGATGATTAAGCACGGCCGTCGTAATATTGCAATGCTTACCATTGCTCCTACGGGTACCACATCGCTTATGTCGCAGACTACCTCGGGTATCGAGCCCGTGTTCCGCACCGCATATAAGCGTCGCCGCAAGATTAACCCCTCGGATCAGGATGCTCGCATCGACTATGTTGACGAGACGGGCGAGAAGTTCCAAGAGTACTATGTATTCCACCACAAATTCGTAAAGTGGATGGAAATCAACGGCTACGACACTTCTGCTCTTGAGAATATGCCCGACGAGGAGCTTAACTCTCTGCTCGAGAAGTCGCCCTACCACAAGGCCACTGCCAACGATATCGACTGGGTTGCCAAGGTCAAGATGCAGGGTGCTATTCAGAAGTGGGTTGACCACTCGATTTCGGTTACAGTAAACCTGCCCAACAGCGTTACCGAGGCTCTGGTGGCTGACGTATATCGTACAGCTTGGGAGTGTGGTTGCAAGGGTGTTACGGTTTATCGCGATGGCTGCCGCTCGGGTGTACTCATCGAGAAGAAGTCCGAGAGCCAGCCCCAGCAGGAGAAGAGCCACAAGCGTCCTAAGTCTATTCCCGCCGATATCATTCGATTCAAGAATGGCAAAGAGGATTGGATTGCTTTCGTAGGTTTGCAGGATGGACGTCCCTATGAGATTTTCACTGGTAAGTTGGAGGAGGACGCAATGTACATCCCCCCCAAGATTACCTCGGGAAATATTATCAAGGTACGCGAGGAGGATGGCTCGAAGCGTTACGACTTCCAATATAAAGACCGCTACGGCTACACCAACTCTATCGGTGGCATCTCGCGTCTGTTCAACGACGAGTTCTGGAACTATGCAAAGCTAATCTCGGGTGTGTTGCGTCAGGGAATGCCCATCGAGAATGTTGTTTCGCTCATCGAGTCTTTGCACCTTGACAGTGCCACCATCAACAGCTGGAAGAATGGTGTGGAGCGCGCACTGAAGCGTTACATCACCGATGGCACGAAGCACAAGGGTAAGTGTCCGAGCTGTGGTCAGGAGAATATGGCATACCAGAATGGTTGCCTGACTTGTATGTCGTGTGGCTATTCGAAGTGCGGATAGTAGAAGCTTCGACACTCATAAACCAAGAGGGGATATCCGACTTCCGGATATCCCCTCTTGGTTTATGATGTTATAACGTCTAACCAACCAATCGGCTAAATGTCTGATACAAACAGCTAACCACTCCGAATGCCACAATACCACCAAGCGAGAGCAAGAGAGAGATTCGCATATACCAATTACACTTGAACGAGGGGATAGGATTTTCCGAACTGTCGATATACATAGCCTTTACCACCAACAGGTAGTAGTAGAGCGAGATGACGGTATTGATAAGAGCCAAGAATACCACCACGTAGTGACCTTGGTTGAAGGCTGCGGCAAATACCATAAATTTGCTGAAGAAGCCCGCAAAAGGAGGAATACCTGCCAACGAGAAGAGAGCCAAGGTCATCACCAACGACAGTTTGGGGTTTGTCGTGTAAAGACCTTTATAGTCGTCACGAAGCAAGCAGGAACTCTTCTGCTCGATAGCATTGATAATGCCGAAGATGGCCATATTAGCAACGATATAGACCACTATGTAGTAAACCAACGAGGCAGTACCCTGAGTCATATCGCCAAGCATCGCCAGCAAGATATATCCTGCCTGCGAAACGCTACTAAATGCCATAAATCGCTTCATATTCCTTTGGCGAATAGCAAAGAGGTTACCGATGGTGATGGTAACAACGATGACTATCGAGAGCATAGTAGAGCTAAGCTGCATCATATTGCCAAAGACTTTGAAGAGCAGAGTCATCAGCGCAAAAGCGGCAGCACCCTTTGACACAGCCGAGAGCATACCACCCACAACAGTTGGCGCTCCTTGATATGTGTCGGCGGTCCAGAGGTGGAAAGGCACAAGGCTGAGTTTGAAACCCATACCGGCAAAGACAAACACCATTGCCAAAATCTGCAATTCGCAGCCGTGAAGATGGGGTGCAATATCGGCAAAGTAGAGCGAGCCTACTGCTCCATAGATGAGCGATATACCATAGAGGAAAATACCGCTCGAGAAGAGTGCATAAAGTATGAATTTTGCCGCCGCTTCCCCGCTATGCTCCTTATATTTATCGAACGCAACAAGACACGCCATAGGCACGGTAGCCAACTCCAAACCAAGGAAGAAGAGAAGGAAGTGTTCGGCACTAATCATAAAGTACATACCGATAAGTGTACTCAACGATAGTATGTAAAACTCGCCTATCTTATGCTTGGCATCCTCACGATTGAGCCACTCCGTACACTGCAAAAATGCGAGCAGAGTACCAAACGAAAGAATGGTCTTAAGTGCTGAGGCAATGGGGGTCGAGTGATACATACCACCAAACAGAGTCACATCTGTCGGCGCAATCGTTATGAGCATTTGCGCCACAAGCAATATGCAGGCAATGGGATGCAGCAGCTTACGACGGTTTTCGGGCAATAGCAGGTCGCATATAAACATTATCAGGAAAACTACAATCACTCCAAGTTCCTGACGCATCTGAAAAAATTGTGCTAAGTTTTCCATAGTTACTTGATAAATTGCGAAATAATTGGTTCTACACTTGTGCTAATGAGGTCGCTCGCCCACAGAGGAGCAAGACCAAGACCTGCCACACATACGATAAGAGTAAAGACAGCCACCTTCTCGTCCCACGAAGCATCCTTGAGTTGCATAAACTCGGGATTGTTAACCTCGCCATAGAGGAACTTACCAACCGTACGCAGAATATATACCGCCGTAATCACGATACTGCAAGTAGCTATAATCGTACAAGCTCTGTGGAAGGTATCTACATTTTCGAACGAGCCTACAAAAATGGTCATTTCGGCAGCAAAACCACTAAATCCGGGCAGACCGAGATTAGCCAAACCTGCAATCACGTAGCATACTGCCAAGCAGGGCATAATCTTCATAAGTCCGCTCATCTGACGAATATCTCGCGTATGCGTGCGACCGTATATCATACCGATAAGAGCAAAGAAGAGGGCTGTCATTAGTCCGTGCGAGAGCATCTGAAGGATAGCTCCCGTACATGCGGTGCGTGTTGTCATAAGGAGTGCAAAGAGTACCAATCCGCAGTGCGAAACCGAAGAGTAGGCATTGATGTACTTCAAATCGGTCTGTACACAGGCGCTGAATGCGCCATACACAACCGAGATTGTTGTCAGAATGAGGAACACATCACCCCACATTGCCAATCCCTCGGGCATAAGGTTCATCGCTATACGCAGGCAGCCATATCCTCCGAGCTTCATCAGCACACCGGCGTGAAGCATCGACACAGCCGTAGGAGCCGAGGCGTGACCATCGGGACTCCATGTGTGGAATGGGAAGAGCGCACCGAGAATACCAAAGCCCAAGAAGAGCAATGGAAAGAATGTATGCTGTATGGCAGCAGGAATCTGAATTTTAGACAATTCCAAGAGGTTCATTGTCGTTGCACCGGCACCGTAGTATATGCTCAGGATACCGATAAGGATAAGTGCCGAGCCACCCATAAGCATAAGGGTCAGTTTCATTGCCGAGTACTCTTTGCGACCACTACCCCATACACCTATGAGCAGATACATCGGGATAAGAGCCACCTCGTAGAACATAAACATCGTGAAGAGGTCGGTGGAGATAAAGAAACCATAGACTCCGACGCTGAGCAGCGTGTACCACAGGAAGTACTCTTTAGTCATAGGTTGCAATCGCCACGAGGCGAAAACTCCTGTAAATACTATGATGGAGCTAAGCAGAATCATTGCCACCGAGATACCATCAACGCCGAGCGAGAGGCATATATTCAGGGGCGAATACCACTCCACGCTTGAGGTGTAGAGCATCGGTTCGATGGCTCCTGCCTCGCGCAGCGAGACAAAGTCAACGACCAAATATATCGAGAGGGCAAGGAGCAAGGAGGCTCCCGCAACCATTACACCCTTCACCTGCCCGTTTGAGCGCGAGAGCCAAAGGCAGAGCATCATTGCCAGAGGTATAATTACGAATAATGTGAGTATATTACACATAGTAGTTTAGCATATTAAAAGGATGAGTGTTAATAGTACCGTACCTGCCAAGAACCAAATACAATATTGCTGAATATGCGAATTTTGCATCCATTTGATTCTCTCCGAGATATAGGCTGTGCATTTACCACACTGGTTGAAGAATCCATCGATAATATTCTTATCAAACCACGCAATAGGAGTGCTGATAAAACGGAATATTATCTGCTTAGTGACAAAAATCCACACCTTATCGATATAGAAACGGTTGTAGGCTGCTCGGTGCAATCCTCCGTAGCGTACAGCCAAAGCATCGGCAACAGGTTGCTCCTTGCGCGCATAGATGAAGGTTGCCAACGCAATGGAACCAAGTGCCACCACCAAAGATATAGCAGCCGTCGTGGGGTCGATATGAATATGGTATGCCTCACCATTGCTACTTACAAACTCGCCGAAGGGGATAAAGCCCGCGAGACAGGTGATGAGTGCCAAAATCAGTAGTGGCAGAGTCATGGTCAGAGGCGACTCCTTGGGGGTGTGAGCCGCATGCAACTCCTCGTTCTCCTTGCCCCAGAATATGCAGTAATAGAGGCGGAACATATAGAATGCCGTCATACCTGCAATCGCCGTCATAAGCCAACCCATCAGGGGGCTATAAGCAAAGCAGGCGGCAAGTATTTCGTCTTTAGAGAAGAAACCCGACAAAGGCCATATACCCGCAATAGCAAGACAGGCAACAAGGAATGTAATATGTGTTATGGGCATATAGCGACGCAGACCACCCATGGCGCTCATCTCGTTGGAGTGAACAGCGTGGATAATACTACCGGCACCCAAGAACAACAGAGCCTTGAACATTGCGTGGGTAAAGAGGTGGAACATAGATGCCATATAGCCCAATCCGCCCTCGTGAGGGTTTGCGGAGGTAGATACACCGAGAGCCACCATCATAAAGCCGATTTGCGATATGGTCGAGAATGCAAGCACTCGTTTAATATCGCTCTGCACACACGCTACCGCAGCAGCATAGAGAGCCGTAAAGGCTCCGATATAGGCTATCCAAGGCAATACATCGGGTGCATAGTCTATAAAGAGCGGGAACATTCGTACCACAAGATAAACTCCCGCCACGACCATTGTTGCTGCGTGGATGAGTGCGCTTACGGGCGTGGGACCCTCCATTGCATCCGGAAGCCAGATATGCAACGGGAACATGGCACTCTTACCGGCTCCACCCACAAACATCAGCGACAGAGCCAACGGCACCATTCCGCCTGCCACCACCAATTGGGTTGTTTGAGGCGTGAATGAGAATGTACCACAATAATAGCCATAAATCAAGATTCCGATTAGGAATCCAAGGTCGGCAAAGCGGGTCACGATAAATGCCTTCTTACTTGCAGCAATAGCTGCCGGCTTGGTGTAGTAGAAGCCAATGAGCAGATACGAACTTACACCCACAAGCTCCCAGAAGATATACATCTGGAAGATGTTGGTGGCAACCACCAAGCCCAACATCGACATAGTAAAGAGCGAGAGGAAGGCGTAATAACGCTGAAATCCACGCTCACCCTTCATATAGCCCAGCGAGTAGATATGCACCATAAGGCTAACCGTAGAGATAACCACCAACATCATAACCGATATGGGGTCGAGCATAATACCCAAATCGATACTCAGCTCGCCACCAAGAGGCAGCCACACGCTATTCCACGGCATCAATGTCGGGAACACTCCCTCGGCATCTCTTCCTGAGCCAAAATACTCTAAAGCCACCATGTAGGAGATAATCGTAACTCCAAGAAGCGAGAGCGAACCGATAATACCCGCTACTTTGGGCTTCATATAACTGCCCAACAGACCGAGCAACAGAAAGCTCAGCAGAGGCAGCGCAAGTAATAAAATTGTATATTCCATAACTACTCCTCCTTCATCTTATCCAGATTTCTAACCTGAATGTTCTTCATATTTCGGTATATGTTTATGATGATTGCGATGGCGACAGCCGTCTCGGCAGCACTCACTCCAATAGCAAATATCGTAAAGAATACACCCTCCAACTGTTCGGGAAACAAGAAACGATTAAACACGGCAAAGTTGATATCCACCGAGTTTAGTATCAGTTCAATGCTGATGAGCATTGTGAGTAGATTTCGGCGGGTAAAGAATCCGTAGATACCCGCAAACATCATAAAGGTCGATAAAACCAAGTACCACTCCATTTGTACCATAACTCTTCCTCCTATCTTTTACGTGCAATCATAATTCCTCCTACAATACAAGCCAACAGCAGCAGGCTTATCACCTCGAACGGAAGCAGATATTGATACTTTTCTGTTCCCATCAGCGAGTAGCCGATCGTTCGAATATCGAGCTCACCGGGCTGAAATACCGACTCATGGAATTTATGCTTGACAATCACATAGATACATACGGCAAGACCTGCCAAAGTCGATAGAAAACCGATTATCATCTTCTTGTTTTTAAGCGGCTCTGCCCTGTCACCATCGCTCGAGGTGAGAAGTATGCTGAAGACATACAATATGGTTATACCTCCGGCATAAATCAGGAGTTGGACCGCTCCAAGAAACGAATAGTTGAGCTGGAAATAGATTCCGGCAGTGGCAAACAACACAAACAACAGATAAGTTGCCGAGCGCAAAATACGCTTTGTGGTGATTGCCAAAATCGAGCATACACCAATTATGGCAGCCAGAATTATGAATATAATTGTTTGAATTTCCATAACTTACTCTTTATTTAGGGTCAATTTAAGATGATTGCGGTCATAGACTGCATTCTCAAACTCGGTAGAGAACTCGATGGCATTATTGGGGCAAACATTCACACACAGTTGGCAGAACATACAAGCCCCCAAATCATACTCATAGCTCAGCAGTACCTTCTTTCGTTTGCCTGTCTGCTCGTCGGTCACCATCTGAGTTGTCAGTCGGATGGTGTCGTTCGGACAATTCATCTGACACAATCCGCATGCTATACACTTGTTTGCATCAGGCATAGTCAGACGACCACGAAATCGAGGCGAGATTTGCAACGCAGCTCGGTTGTCGGGATACTCCTCCGTGACCTTCCGCTTGAAGAACTCGCGTCCTGTCACCCCCAAGCCCGTTACCAGCGACTTTATACCATAAAATAGGCTTCCTATATATCCTCTTTTCTGTTCCATCTCTAAAAGTGCAATTTATATACAACAATGAAGGTCATCACCAGCAGATTCAACATACTGATAGGGATGAGATATTTCCACTCAAGGGTCAGAATCTGGTCGATTCTTAAGCGGGGGAAAGTCCACTTCATCCACATCAACAGCCACACCACGAAGAGGGCTTTACCGAAAAACCACACTACGCTCGGGATACAATCCATCACGGCATTAAATCCGTCCCAACCCGCAATATGCAGTGGCATCCATCCTCCCAAGAAGATGGTCGAAGCCACACCTGCAATCACAAACAGATTGACAAACTCGGCAACATAGAAGAGTCCGAAGTGCATACCCGAATACTCGGTATGGTAACCCGCCGTCAGCTCACTCTCTGCCTCGGGCAGGTCGAAAGGTCCTCTGTTGACCTCGGCATTACCCGCAATAAGATAGATTACAAAGGCTATAAAGGCAGGGATATGGCCCTTGAAGATAAACCACATATCCTGCTGACGCATCACAATCTCCGAGAACTGCATGGTATCGGTCAGAACAATGATGGTTAGCAGGCTGATGCTTGCCGAGAGCTCGTAGCTAATCATCTGCGCACCACTACGCATGGCACCGATGAGCGAGTACTTATTATTCGAACCCCATCCTGCGAGCAGCACTCCTACAACGCCTATACTCGACGATGCCATCAGGAAGAAGATACCCACATTGAAGTCAAGCACCTCCAACCCGCGACCAAATGGCAGACAGCTGAATGCCATTACCGAAGCAAGAATCACAATGAAGGGTGCGAGATTATAGAGAAATTTGTCCGAACTTCGAATCGAGATAACCTCCTTGGTCAGCATCTTTATCATATCACAGATAAGCTGAACAGTTCCCCACGGACCAACTCTATTAGGACCCAGACGACACTGGAACGCAGCACAAACCTTACGCTCCATATAAATCATAATCACTGCAATAACAACATAAAGCAGTATGATACAGATACCTATAAGCAGACACTCGACAAATGTCACCAGCCCCGAAGGCATAAACGTCGAGAGCCAATTATGTATCCAATTTGTAACTATCGCAAAATCAAACATAATTATCTATCTATATCAGGTACAACATAATCAACCGTAGCTCCGATAGCAATCAGGTCGGCAATCTTAGCATTACGGCAGAGCGTATTCATAGCCGAGACAAGGGGCAGACCCGTTGAGCGGAATTTCAGGCGATATGGATACTTGTCGCCTCTACTTTCGAGATAGACTCCAAACTCACCACGCGAACCCTCGACAGCCGAATAATAGACTCCCTCGGGGACCTTGATTATGGGTTTGAGCTTGGTTTGGATTTCTCCCTCGGGGATGTTGTCTATCAACTGCTCGATGATATTCAGACTCTGCTCAATCTCCTTCATACGCACCATGTAGCGAGCAAAGCAGTCGCCCTCGGTAAAGGTAATCTCCTCGAATTGAACCTTATCGTATGCCGCATAAGGATGACGTTTACGCACATCGCACGCCCAACCCGAGGCTCTACCCGTACCACCCGTAGCTCCAAACGAGATAGCATCCTCACGCGAGAGAACACCCACACCCTTGGTTCTTCCCTGCATAATGATATTGCCGGTGAAAACATCATGATACTCCTTCAACACGGGTCTGAGATATTTGATAAACTCCTTGACTTTGGGTACAAAGTCGGGAGCAAGGTCGGCTTGAACACCTCCGATAGTATTGTAGTTCTGAATCAGACGACCACCTGTGGTGGACTCGAAAATATCGAGTATCTTCTCTCTGTCGCGGAATCCATAGAAGAATGCCGTAAGTGCGCCCAAGTCCATACAAGCACACGAGTAGAAGAGAAGGTGCGAATCGATACGCTGCAACTCATCCATAATGGTACGAATATACTGCACACGCTCGCTAACCTCTATGCCCATCGCCTTCTCGATACACATACACAATGCGTGACGGTTCTGGTGAGCGCCCAGATAGTCGAGTCTGTCGGTCAGAGCAAGTGTCTGTGGATAGGTCAAACTCTCGCACATTTTTTCGATACCACGATGGATATAACCACAGTGGGCATCAAGTTTTTTGATGGTCTCGCCCTCGAGGCTGACGCGGAAACGCAGCACTCCGTGTGTGGCGGGATGCTGAGGGCCAATGTTGATAACATACTCGTCGTTATCGAATAGCAAGTCGCGATGCTTGATAACACTGCCATCGGGCAGCACCTCGATATATTGCGTGGCATTCGAGGTCTCCTCGTTGGTCATTCTTAGGGGGTTGAGCGACATATCATAATCTTTTCGCAGTGGATATCCCACCCAATCCTCTCTGAGGAAGAGACGACGCATATCGGGGTGACCTATGAATTGAATACCGAAGTAGTCGTAAACCTCACGCTCGTTAAACTCCGCACCTTTCCACACATCTGCCACACTCAGCAGGTGGGGCTTCTCGCGATTCAAAGTGAGGGTTTTCAAAACGATATTCTCGCGGGTTGTGGTATTTTCGAGGTGATAGACCACACCCAAGCCCTCTTCGCCCCAATCCACGCCTGTCAGCGAGCGAAGAAAGTCGTAGCCCTGCTGCTTATAGCTCAGAGCTGCATCGTAGAACTTCTCCTTTTCAATGTATATTATGTTTTCCATATCTACTCCTTTTTATCCTCCTTACGGTTGACATCGCCGAAAAATTTCTGAGCCTTAACCTTGTTCTGCAGCTGAATCATTCCATAGAGCAGAGCCTCGGGTCGAGGTGGGCAACCGGGTATATAGACATCGACCGGCACTATCTTATCGATGCCATCCACTACGTGATACGACTTCTTGAACGGTCCGCCACAGATAGCACATCCTCCAACGGCAATAACATACTTCGGATCTGCCATCTGGTCATACAATCGTCTCAGAACGGGAGCCATCTTATGGGTGATGGTTCCTGCCACCATAATCATATCTGCCTGACGAGGGCTGGCTCGCGTAACCTCAAAGCCAAAGCGGGCAAAGTCGTATCGGGCGGCACCAATCGACATATACTCAATACCACAACAACTTGTGGCAAAGGTCAGGGGCCAGATAGAGTTACCGCGACCCCAGTTAATCATCTCATCAAGTGAGCCGACTATCACATTGGTTCCCTCCTCGCGGAGCTGACGAACCATATTCTCTAAATATTCTCTATTTTTTACTTCCATTCCAATGCACCCTTTTTCCAAGCGTAAGCTAATCCCAAAACTAAAATCAACAGAAAGAAGAGGACAGACACCAACCCCTGCACACCAATATCCTGAACGATTGATGCCCACGGAAACAGAAAGACCGTCTCGACATCAAACATCAGAAAGAGGATGGCAAACAGGTAGTATCCGACCTTAAACTGCATCCACGATTTGCCCTGTGTGGGCATACCGCACTCATAGGATTCACCCTTTTGAGGGTTGTAAGACCTTGGTGAAATCGCTTTTGCGAGACCAATGGCTGCGACCACGATTATTACCGCTGTAATAATAACGACGATCAGATAAGTAAAACTCATCATAGGCGACTAATGATAAACTGAACTTATTAAAAGTATATTCTAAATTAGTAAATACGTTCTTTTTTATCTGGCGATTCTACATTGGACTTTTACCTTTTGTGGGTAGATTATTCACCTTTTCCGAGGAACAGAACACCCCTTGTATTGCATTAGAAAAGATATGAAATAACTCTGAAAAGCCTTAAAATATCGATTCGACCCGATTTGCAGAATCCTCCTTAATAGACACTATACGATTATATCAAGTCTTGCGGGTTAACAACAGCAACCCTCAGAAACAACCCTCCACACCCCCGAAAGGGTATTCTCGGTTTCTTTTGTGATAGAGATGACCGCTCTATATATTGAGTCGGCAGAGAAGAGCAAGTATAAACAAAACTCCGTCAAACGATACACGGATACCCGACAGAGAACTGGATAGGTGAGCGAAATACTCCCTGCCTTGGCGTTGAGAAGAGATAAGTTCCTTGCCGTTTTTCTTGAATTTAACATCCTCCTTAAGCGAGTTGTCGCTACTTGTTGCGTACTGCTCGAATGAGTAGTTCTCTTCGCCATACGATGCCCCACAGAAAGAACCTTGTGATGATGCTAATGCGTTGGAGATAACGGCAGTAGGCACAGCGGTATCGTCCGCAGCACCCTGAGCAGGAATACCCTGTTTTGAATCCGAAAAGCCAATTGCAAGCAGCAGAGTCAAAACCAAGTATAGAACAAGTCTATTCACACTAACCCTTCTTTGTTTTTTAGAAAAAAACCGAACAAAGGTAAACATTTTTCCGTAAAAAAGCACCCCTTCGAGTTATTTTTTCCATCCTAACCCAAAAAAATATCTCCTAAAATTGCCATTATTCCGCAAGTTATTCATATCTTTGTAAATATTTAGCTGATTAGGTACACAATACATTATGCCTAATGTTTTAGCCCCCCCTGATTGGATTATGGTAAGCAGAGAACAAAACGAGAATGTTAAACGGATTCTGGCAATAAGCCACCCCGAATCCCCAATCGAAATCTATCGTCTGAGAAACAAACTTGGCTACACGGTTGACCTTTCGACCGTAGGAGCAGGCATCGTATCGTTTGTCGTGCCCACAAAAAATAGCGACGAGGGAGTAGATATTGTGTTGGGATACAAGGGATTCAAGGATTATATAGGCGACGGTCCCTGTATGGGTAAGACCCCGGGGCGTTTTGCAAACCGCATAGCCGGTGGCAGGCTAATCATTGACGGCAAGCTCCACCAGTTGGCAATAAACAATGGACCGAACCATCTGCACGGAGGTCCGACCAACTTCTCAAACCATATTTGGAGGGCTGAGCTTATGGCTGATGGAGTAAAGTTCACCTACGTAAGTGAGGATGGTGACGAGAACTACCCCGGCACTTTGACCGCCGAGGTGAGCTATCGTCTGAGTCGCTACTCAGGTTCGCTGAGTATCGAGTATCGCGCTTGGACCGATGCAAAGACTGTTGTCAACCTCACCAACCACACCTATTGGAATCTTGCGGGCGAAAACTCAGGTTGCGCACTTGACCACGAACTCAGACTTTACGCCTCGCGTTGGTTGCCCACCGACTCATCGCTCGTTCCTACGGGCGAGATGGCTCCGGTCGAGGGAACACCTATGGACTTTAGCTCACCAAAGAGCATTGGCAGAGATATTGGAGCCGACTTCGAGGCACTGAAGATTGGCAAGGGATATGACAACTGCTGGGTTGTTGACCAAAAGCCCGACACCGAAGGGATGAATTTGGTGTGTCGCCTGCACGAACCTAAGAGTGGCAGAGTGCTAACTGTGCGCAGCAACCACCCGGGCGTGCAACTCTACTCGGGCAATTGGCTCTCCGGCTCAGCCCTTTCAAAGTCGGGCCGAAGCTATAACGACTACGACGGCATAGCCATCGAGTGTCAGGAGCTACCCGATTCGCCCAACAAGGAGAATTTCCCCTCCACATTTCTCTCGCCGGGTGAGGAGTATCGACGCACGATAATCTACACCATTGGAAACATTAACGAACTATAATTACTCAAATTCAAAGGATGACTCCCGTAGCAAAAATATCTAAAAAATTTGGTGTAGAGTCTGAGGTGACACTCGTTCTCTACGATACATTCCCCGATGATTTCGACCCCAATACCGAGCCTCTGATTGCCGAGATTGACGGACTGAAGGTCCCGCTATACTGCAAGAGCTTCGACCGCATTAAGCAGACTCGCGCACAGGTTATGTTCGAGGATTTAGACACCGACCGACGTGTTAACGAAATCATCTACAAGGAGTTATCAATCGACCGTGAGAGGGAGCAGAACGACGATGAGTTCACGCTCGAGGACCTTATCGGATTCGAGATTACCGCCAATGGCAAAAGGGGTGTGGTATCCGACTTCTTCGACTGCGATGTGAATCCGCTCTTTGAATTCGAAATCGACGGGCGAAGAGTACTCGTGCCGGCTGTCGAGGATTTCATCTGTGGCATCGACTTCGAAAAGAAGAGTATCAAATTCCGTCTGCCCGACGGATTATTAGACCTATAACAATCTATGGCTAAAGTAGTTATTGGTCTGTCGGGAGGTGTCGATTCGTCTGTTGCGGCATATATCTTAAAGCAGCAGGGGCACGAGGTAATTGGTCTGTTTATGATCAATTGGCACGACACCACAGGTACACTCGAAGGCGACTGTCCGTGGCACGACGACAGGCTCTTTGCCGAACTTGTAGCAAAGAGATTGGATATTCCGCTACACGTGGTTGACCTCTCCGACGAATATCGCCGACGTGTGGTGGAGTATATGTTCTCTGAATATGAGAAGGGGCGCACACCCAACCCCGATGTACTCTGCAACCGCGAGATTAAGTTCGACGTCTTTCTCAAGGAGGCTCTTAAGTTAGGGGCAGATTATGTTGCCACGGGTCACTACTGTCGCAAAGCCGAGGAGCAGACCCCCGATGGCAAAACCATCTATCGTCTGCTTGCAGGCACCGACCCCAACAAAGACCAGAGCTATTTTTTGTGTCAGCTCACCCAAGAGCAGTTGCGTTATGCACTCTTTCCGGTAGGCCAGATGCTCAAACCCGAGGTCAGGGCTATTGCCCAAGAGCAGAAGCTCGCCACTGCCAAGCGCAAAGATTCGCAGGGCATCTGCTTTGTTGGGAAAGTCGATTTACCGGTATTTCTTCAACAAAAGCTGAGTGCCAAATCGGGCAACATCCACGAGATTAAGTCCGACTGGAAAAAATACGACAACCTCCCCGAAGAGGATAATCTGGAGGCTTTGGCAGAGCCATGGCACTATACGGTGCGCGACGGCAAGAAGATTGGCACTCACAATGGCGCACACTTCTTCACCATAGGTCAGCGCAAAGGGCTGGGTATAGGTGGCAGAAAAGAGTCGCTCTTTGTGCTGGCAACCGATGTTGAGCAGAATGTAATATATGTTGGCGAGGGAGATTCACACCCGGGTCTGTATCGTCGAGCCATCTTCATCCAAAAGGAGGATATGCACTGGGTAAACCCGCAAAAGAGGGTCGAAGTGGGGTGCAGCCAACGCTTTATGGTACGCATACGCTATCGCCAACCACTTGAACCCGCCACGCTCCACGTGCGAGAGGAGGGAGCTTATCTACTCTTCGACTCCATGCAGCGAGGGGTGGCAGCAGGTCAGTTCGCAGCACTCTACTTGGGTGACGAGCTAGTAGCCTCGGGTGTAATACTCAAGTAGCCCCCGATAGGGGAACGACAACCCAACCTCATAACTTAGGAAAATAAAAACCAAACTTATAAAAATGAAAAAACAGGACCTACTTTTTGCAGCAGTGATAGTTGCAATTTTCCTACCCTTCTTCCTCAGCGATTCACTCTATGAGTGGTATAAATCGTTCAACTCGGCTCACGGAATGGTGATGAGTTTCCTTAAGTTCGGAATACTCTCAACCCTTGGCGAGATGCTCGGTTGCAGAATCTCGAGTGGCAACTACATAACTCCTACCTTTGGTGTTCTGCCACGTATGATTGTGTGGGGAGTACTCGGTATGGGTATCAATATGGCAATGATTATCTTCTCGAAAGGTACACCTATGTTCCTCGAGTGGATGGGTTATGAAAATGCTGTGCAGATTTTCAGCAGCGAGGGCTTCTCGATGGGTAAGTTGTGGGTCGCTCTCTCGGTGTCGGTGGCTATGAATACCATCTTCGCACCTGTATTTATGACCTTCCACAAGATTACCGATGCTCACATCGCCGAGTGCGGTGGCAAACTCAGAGCCCTCATCACTCCTATACCTATGGCTCGCCGCTTCTCGGAACTTAATTGGCAGGCTCAGTGGGGCTTTGTATTCAAAAAGACCATACCATTTTTCTGGTACCCTGCACACACCATCACCTTCCTATTGCCCACCGAACAACGCGTACTCTTCGCTGCAATACTCGGTATCGTATTGGGCGTTCTTCTGGCAGTAGCTACCAAAAAGTAGTTGGTAATGAGCAGGTTACTCTTCTTAGGTTGCGCCATTTTATTTCTTCTGGGCTGCTCTACGGTCGAGAGTGGCACAGATGGTATCACCGTACGCACCAAGCGCGGCACGAAGGTTAGAGTCGAGGTAATCGACAAGGGAACACTGCATATATCAACAACAATCTCGACCCGAGAGCCATCGAATCGAAAATCGATATTGGTCACACCAACCCAACGACGCGATACCTTTACGGTCAGTCAAAGTCCCAACTCGGTCACTGTTGCCACCGAACAGCTCGCAGCCACGATTGATATCAAGAGTGGAGTGGTCAGCCTAAGCAATAGCGAGGGGGAACTTCTCTTCGAGGAGGGCAGGCGCGCACTTCTGCCTTCAGGAACCCGGTCGCCTATGCCCTACGCTGTGTGGCAAGAGTTTGTCACCTCACCCGACGAGCAACTATATGCAGCCAACGGTGGCGGAGCCACAAGCCAACTGATAACCCTCTCAGAAAAGGGCTACGGCATACTCTGGAACAACACCTCGCCAAGCAGTGTCGAGAAACTCGACCTCACGTCAGGTGTCAGATGGCAATCCGAGGTGGCTGATCAAATCGACTACTACGTTATTTACGACAGAGGGTATAAGGAGCTTATCACTCGCTACCACAGACTCACCGGTGGTCTAAGGATGCTCCCCAAATGGGCATTTGGCATGTGGCTTAGCCACAAATGTATCAACTCATCAGACGAACTTTTGGCAACAGCCAAGGAGTATCGCACTCGTGCTGTGGGGCTCGACAATCTGTTACTCGACCTAAGGCCCCAACCCACCGATTCGCTGAGCGCAACCGACATTGACACACTGCGTTTTGCCGACCCGCAACGGTTGGTGGATTCGCTCCACGCCATGGGTCTGCACCTTGCCGTATCAACCTCAGACAACCCAACGACAAGAGACCGACTGAAGGCTGACTTGTGGCTTACAGACCATTTCGAGGGCTTTCGTGAGCGGGACTCACTGCTTGTAAACAAACTGCTCGACGATTCGCTCTACCTCTACCATCACGAGGGTTACAACCACAGCAGCAGGCTGCTGTCGGCAATGGCTCGACACTTAGAGACAAATGGTGTAAAGGGAGCAGAGCGAAGCCTAAGTCTTACTCGCGAGAGCTTTACGCCCCAACATCTCTACTCCACCGTCTCGTTGCTTGCTGATGTAGAGACCGATTGGAGCGGCATGAGAAGCCAACTCGAGGCATCGCTGAGGCACTCGTTGGATGCAAATCCATATTGGATGACGAGCATCGGTGGCGAGAGGCTTGCCGAGCGTTTTGTCAGCATGAAAGAGGACTCGAAAAGACACGAGGAGCTACGCGAGCTGATATGTCGATGGTATCAGTGGGGAGTCTTTTCTCCTCTCTTCGGCTCGTTAGGCAGCTACCCAACTCGCGAAATCTATAACATAGCCCCCTATAAGCACCCCGCCTACCGCAGCATAGCCTACTATATCAAACTACGATATCGTCTTATACCTTATGTATATAGTCTAAATCACCAAATGGAGAGCCTCTATACATCGTTGGTGCGCCCTCTAAAGTTAGACTTCGCGGGCGATAAGGAGGCTGCCGAGTGTCAAGACCAATTTATGTTTGGTGATGCCATTATGGTATGTCCCATACTTGAGTTTGGTAAACGTAGTCGTGAGGTCTATCTGCCCGATGGCGTGTGGTATGACCTCTACGAGGAGAGTCGTATCAATGGCGGAGCTAAATTTACGGCACAAGCTCCTTACGAGCAACTGCCACTCTATGTTCGCGCCGGCAGAATCATCTCTCTAAATCCAATCTTGGGCTATACAATGCAACCCAACAGAGGTACTCTTGTGGTGAATGTATATACCGGAGCAGATGCCCACTTCACACTCTACGAGGATGATGGCACAACCCGCAATAGGGAACTTGGCGAGTACTCTACGATTCCTATCAGCTGGGACGAAAAGAAGCAAATGCTGAGTATCGGCAAAAGAGAGGGTGAGTTCGAGGGCATGAACCACAATCGCGAATTTATTGTCAGACTCATCAGTGAGAGCGGTGCCGACACCCACTTCATACACTACGACGGCACCGAACATAGAGTCACGAAGAGATAATCCGCCGTGTTGTGGGGAGTACACCTCAAGAGCCTAATATTTTGCGACGAATCGACCTCGAGAGTTGTAATCATTTTCAATTTTAGGTAAGGAAATTCCACTTATCGCAATAAGAATCCCGGGGGGGGTAGTACTTTGACGTACGTCCCACTCGGGATTTGTTTGGGATGTGCAAAAAAAATTACCACATACAGAGTCGTAACATTTTTTGATTTTAGGCGAGGAAATTACGTGTATCGCAATAAGAATCCCGGGGGGGGGTAGTACTTTGACGTACGTCCCACTCGGGATTTGTTTGGGATGTGCAAAAAAAATTACCACATACAGAGTCGTAACATTTTTTGATTTTAGGCGAGGAAATTACGTGTATCGCAATAAGAATCCCGGGTGGGTAGTACTTTGATGTACGTCCCACTCGGGATTTGTTTGGGATGTGCGGAATTTACCGCATAAAATCGAAAAATAAAAAAGGGTGTACCATATACGGAACACCCCTCTTGTGACACAGCAAACGACTACTCCTCAGCTGCGGGAGCCTCAGTGGTCTGAGCAGCCTCCTCTGCGGTCTCAGCTGCTGCCTGAGCAGCTGCCTCAGCCTCAGCCTTCTTCTCGGCGATAGCCTTTGCACGCTCCTCGTTAACCTTGCTCTCAGCAGCCAGACGTGCCTTCTCAGCAGCCTTAGCGTCCGAAGCGAGCTTCGAGGTCTTAGCGTTAATCTTGCCGTTCTTCTCGTCCATCCACTTGTTGAACTTAGCCTCAGCATCGCTCTCAGAGAAAGCGCCCTTAGCTACGCCACCAAGCAGGTGCTTCTTGTACATAACACCCTTGTAGGAGAGGATTGCACGACAAGTGTCAGTGGGTTGTGCGCCTTTCTGTAACCAATTGAGAGCTTGCTCGAAGTTCAGATCAATTGTAGCAGGATTCGTGTTGGGGTTGTAAGTACCCAGCTTCT
>CAZFQU010000037.1:0-19219 GCA_964521245.1 uncultured Alistipes sp.
TTGTTTCGTTTCATCAAAACATAGGGTTTTCGTGAAACGAAACATGAAACAAGCACACCTAAATTCTGTCGAGTTGTCGCAAAGTCTTTATTACAAATTCACAAAACACAAAAAGCGAGCCTCGAAAGACTCGCTTTTTGTGTACATTCCCTTTTGTTAAACCTTAGAAACTATATTTAATCATCATACTTGCGCGATTGGCGTGGTTCTGTTTTTCGTTCATATTCTCGCGAGTGCCATACAGATACTCAACGCCCAACTTCAGATGGCTCGTCACGTTCCAGAAGAGATTGCCGAAGATATACTGACCACGACGATAGGTGTCGGCAGAGTAGTAGCCGTTGCGGTGGTTGAGCTGTGCTGTGGAGTAGCCACCCGATATGCTCAGCACCGAAGGCAGGATGTTGATGCGTGCTGCTGCCTGCCAAGCCAAGGCGGGGATTGCCTGCAACGACTCGGGCGACGAAGGGTTGGGGGTAAAGTCCATCCCTGAACCCATAAGGTCGTTGATATAGGGGGTGATACCCTGACCATAGATTCCGTTGAAGAATATCTCCAAAGGTCTGACGATGCGTATATGACCACTCACCTGTGCGCCCCAGCCAAAGAGCGAGGTGTTGTTGCCCGTTCTGAGGTTGTGGGCATACATATTGCGGAACACACCCGAGGCACGAATGTGGCTTGCTCGCTCCTTACCCCACGCTACCTGTACATAGACGGGGAAGTCGGGCATACGCTGCTTCAAGGGGGCAAAATAGTCGCCATAGGTTCCGCTCACCGAAGGCATCTCGGCAGCCATACCGAACGAGAATATATCTCTCCACATCGAGTGTTCGAACCTCAGAAGCGTCGTGTAGCGCGAATTGTAGGCATTGGGACCTCGATAGTCGATGGTTGGTGCGGCAGCCGTAAGGTCGCAGAATGTCGTAAGGTCGCGACCTGCTGTAAATCCGCCCATACTCACATACGCCGAGCGAACGTGAGGTGTATAGCTGCCATCGGAGCCTCCGCGGAAGTTGGCATCGACAAAGACCACGATACGTCCCAGACGAGTGTTGCCCACAGCCTTCAGATAGAGATACGAAGTTGTTGCATCCATCATCAGCTGCTGACGTGTGTTGTAGTTCGATGCCATAGGTATAGCCGAGGGTCGAAAATCGCGGTTATCGACAACACCCTCGAAGTCGTAGCTGGTCCTAAACTCGATAGCTCCACCCACGGCAAGAGAAAAGCGGTTGCCCCTCGAAGCAAGGATAAACTCGGGCAGGGCAGGTTGGTGCCACCCCTCGCGGTAGGTCTGCTGGTGGTCGATGATAGCACTCTCGGCAGAGAGCTTGTTGAGCAGTGCCAGCTCCTGCTTGGCTTGACAATCCATCATCACGGTATCGACCTCGTGAACAGAGATGAGGTAGATTGCCGGGTCATACCCCTTGCGAGCATCACGACGCGAGTGGTGCTGAGCCATAAGCGAGCCTGAGGCAAACAGGGCAATGAGCAGAATAGTAATTAGTCGAATCTTTTTCATAAATGTAATGTTTTGGTTAAATTGATATGGCTAAAACTTGTTGGTAAATATTTTGTCGAGAGTCATTTCAGCAAGTTATATGCCAAATCCGAAAATCTAAGCAGATGGGCGATTGGCTCGTGGTTTGCATATTGGGCTTATTATGCTTAGACGATTCATACTTTTATTATTGGGATTGGTGTGGGTGCTTGGGCTTAGCGGACAAGTTCCCAATCAGGGGTTGTCGTTTGGCTCGGCAGCCCAATTGCTCTGCTCGTCAAATCAACAGCTGCGCTCGGCAGAGTATGCCCTCAAGTCGGCTCAAAGCAAGGTGGCTTCTGAGCGAGGTCTATACTCACCGCAAATCGAGATTGCGGGTGGCTATTCGCTCTTCGATAGAGATATGAAAGTTGACTTTCGGCTGCCACTCTCCTCGTCGATGCTCGATGTGGGTCTTACGCTGCAAGAGCGGTATATGGGAGGTGTCGGGGCTTATGCCACCTTGCCACTATGGATGGGTGGCAGGATTCGAAGAGCCGTCGAAGTGGCAAAACTCGAAGAGCAGAACTCGGAGCTTAAGTTGCGACAGCTCAGTGGGTTGCTTGTAGTGCAGCTTGTCCAGCGATATTTCTCGGTGGTCTTGTCCGAGAGCCTGCTTCTCTTGCGCCAAGAGGCTTTGCGAAATATGAACAACCATCTGCGAAATGTGGTGCAGATGGAGCTTAGTGGCGTTGTGCCACGTGCCGACAGACTCTATGTCGAGGCTCGGGTTGCTGATGCCGAGCGCGACGTTGAACTTTCGCAACTTCAGTTGAAAACCGCACGAAGGGCTCTCGAATCACTCATAGGAACAAATGTGGGTGAACTCTCGTCGCCTTTGACAGATGTGTGCTTCGACCAAACCTTAGAGAGTCTTTTCGATAAGATGCAGTTGCAGAGCCCTCTGCTGCAAGAGGTTGAGTTGGGCGAGCAGATGGCTTGGCAGGGAGTCAGAGCCTCGCGCTCAGAGCTTCTGCCCGAGGTGGTGGCTATGGGCGGAGCGGTGATTTACAGCCACAATATGACCCCTATACTCCCGCGATGGGCAGTGGGCGTTGGCTTAAGATGGCGAATATTCGATGGGCTTCGCAGCGTAAATAATCTGAAGGTTGCAAAATATAGACTCTGCGAGGTGGAGTCACTCAGTAAAGATGTTCACTCGTCGGTGAGGTTGCTTGTCGAGAGTTGCTACAACGACTTTATGGCGGCAAAGTCGAGAGTCTTGAGCTGCTCGGCGACAATAGCCTATCTTGACGAATGGGTGCGTATGCGCCGTTTGTCGTTCGAGGAGGGTATTGCAACGTCGGTAGAGCTTGTCGATGCAGAACTTATGCTCTCGGCGGCTCGGGTCGAGAGATTAAACTCGCTTTATGAACTGAATTTGAAGCTTGCTCGACTGCTCGAGGCGGTGGGCGAGAGCGAACGTTATTTTGATTTTGTTGACTAAAATATGAGAAAGGTAGTCGTTGGTATAGTGGTGGCGGTGGTCTTGTTGTGTGGGGCATTGCTGCTGAGTGTAGAGTTGGAGCGTCGCAGAGAACTGTGGCTCGAGGGAGTTATCGAGTGTCGTAGTTACAGAGTAGGCTCGAAGGTTGCCGGCAGGGTGATGGGTATGAACCTCAGCGAGGGCGATTGTGTGGAGAAGGGCGATACGCTCTATATGATTTCGACACCCGAGTTGGAGGCAAAGTTGGAGCAGGTGGTGGGCTTACGCGAGTCGGCTCAGGCTCTCGACAGGGAGGTTGAAATAGGTGCAAGGGTAGAGCAAAAGACTCAGGCGCGAAGCCTTGTCCAGCAGGCTCAGGCGGCCGAAGAACTCGCTCGCAAGAGTTTTCAGAGGGTGAGTAATCTCTATGACGAGGGGGTTCTCCCGCGTCAGCAGTACGATGAGTCGAAGGCTCAGTTGGAAGCTGCCGAGGCACAACTTCGAGGAGCTAAGGCGCAATATGAGTTAGTCGAGGTGGGAGCTACTCGGCAGCAGAAGCAGGCTGCGCGTGGGCGTGTTGTGGAGGCTATGGGAGCTGTCAGCGAGGTAGAGAGCTTTCTGAAAGATGCTCTGGTGGTTGCGCCCATCAGGGGCGAGGTATCTACTTTGGCTGCACTAAACTCCGAACTCGTGTCGAGCGGTTTTCCTGTCATCACGCTCCTCGATATGGAGGATGTGTGGGCTACGTTTAATATCCGCGAGGATATGTTGCCCGAAGTTGCTGTTGGCGAAAAGTTTCGGGCTTTTGTGCCGGCTTTGGGGCGCGAGGTGGAGTTGAGGTTAAGCTACCTATCACCCGAGGCTGACTATGCTGTGTGGCAGGCACAACGCATGTTGGGCGACTTCGACCTGAGGAGTTTCGAGGTGAGGATGCGACCCACAGAGGCGGGCTTGGGACTTCGACCCGGGATGAGTGTGCTGATTGATTGGAGTAGAAGGTGATGTGGCTCGAGGTTCTCTTAAGAAGAGAGTTCAAGCAAAGATTCTACCTTCCCTCGGCAGGGTGGATGCTCATAGGCTTGCCACTACTCTCGTTGCTGTTTTTCCAATCGCTGATTGGCGATGGACGGGTGCGCGAACTGAGTGTTGTGGTCTGTGATTTGGACTCTTCACCTCTCTCGCGCGAGTTGATTCGTGAGTTGGACTCTTCGCCTCAGATAGATATTACACAATATGTAGGCTCGCCCATCGACGCCCAAAAATCTGTACTTCGGGGCGAGTGCTATGGAGTGGTGGTAGTTTCTGAAGGTTTCGAGCGAGCCGTTATGCGCGGTGAGAGGGGTGATGTGGTAAGTCTTATCGTGGGAACAAACCTTACTGCAAACGGACTTATTAGCAATGCGGTTAGGAGTGTTACTTCAACCATCGGTGTAGGCTTGGGTGTGAAGATGCAGGTGGCTCAGGGAGTCGATTTACAACAGTCGATAGCCCGCTTTCGTCCGATTGGTTTTACGCTCCATCCGATATACAACCCCACGCTTAGTTACAGGGTCTATCTGTTGCCCCCGTTCTTGTTTCTTGCTTTGATTCTCTTTACACTTGTAAACACCATCTATTCTGTTGGTGGTGAGCTGCGTAGGGCTACTTCTGCAGAGTGGATTCGCTTTGCTGATTACTCTTTTGTAAAGGCTTTTGTGGGGAAATTATTGCCGATTTTTCTCTTGTCGTTTACCCACTTTCAGCTTGTCTGTTTGGTGATAATGAGTGGCAATCAGCAAATGCAGGAGGTTAATTTATGGGCGGTAGAGATTGCTGGTATATTGCTGATTCTGAGCTATCAATCGTTGGCTATATTATTTGTCACTTTAACATCTTCTTTGCGCTTTGCACTCTCGTTGGGTGGTGGCTATGGAGTTATGGCATTCTCCTTTTCGGGCGTAACTTTCCCCCGCGAGGCTATGTGGCACTCTGTGGGTTGGCTCTCGGAGTTGTTTCCCTACACTTGGTTTATGAGGTTGTGGGGAGATTTTACCTCTCGCTCGGCGACGCTTCTAAGCGCAGGATATGGGCTTGCGGTGCTTGCAAGTTTTACGCTTTTAGGAGTAGTTGCTGTGGCTGTAAGACGAAGAGTTTACTTGGATTCAAAATATTGGGGCAGAGATTAGTATGCTGAGGGTTCTAAAGTTGTTTTTAGCTCAACTCAGAGCTATGTTTTGCGACGAGGGTGTGGTGCTCGTGATGGTTGGCGCACCGCTTATCTATGGCTATATCTACTCGCTCTGCTATGGGGCAGAGATTGTGCGCAATATCCCTATTGCAGTAGTCGATACGGACCATACTCCCCAGAGTCGTGAGTTTGTTCGCACTCTTGGTTCGGGCGATGCTTTGAAGGTCGATTTCGAGCCGTTGGATATGCCTTCGGCACGTGGGATGCTCGAGCGTAGAGAAATCGATGCAATTATCTATATACCATCGGACTTTGGTCGTGATATATTAACCTTTACTCCAACTAAAGTCGAGCTTTATGTAGATGCGTCTAATTTTATGACCTATCGCAAGATATTAGAACATACGGCAAATGTGGTCGATGGGTGGGCAACAGAGCCTCAGCCCATACTCTCTATCGAGCGAAATCTCTACAATCCACAGCTCGGCTACGGCAGTTATGTGCTTGAGCCAATCTATGTGTTGGTCATTCAGCAAACCTGCATAATAGCCCTTGCAATGTTTGTTCGAGGTAGGCGGTATGGTTCTTGCAATAAGATGATATGAATACCATAAATAGCAATTCAACCAAGTAATAAAATGCGTTTTTCAGTAACTGTTACAGCCGACTATGAGGGTAAATTTATGCTCTCCTCGCACAAGAGTTTGGAGGAGCTTAACCCCAAAGAGATGATGCTCTATGCCGCAGCCAATTGTGCAGCTCTTACTCTTCGCCACATAGCTCAGAAAGAGAGGGTAGAGCCGACAAAAACCGAGGTGGTGGTCGAGGGTGAGCTATCGACACCTACACTTATGCCCGAGAGCCAATTTACCCATTTTTGGGTCATCTATCGTATGGAGTGTACGACTATCGAGGAGCAGCGTTGCCTTGCCCATGCAGCAATCTTGACCCACAACAAGTATTGTGGTCTGGTGGCAATGCTGCGCAAGATTGCGCCCGTCAACCACGAGATATCGATTGTCTCGGAGCAGTAGCCGATGACCTCGACAGCACGAGTGGCAGCAGTGACGGTGGTCGAGTCTGTGATGCTGCTCTATCTCTCGACTCTTCATAGTGAGCTGTTTGGTGTGCCACACCTATCGTCGGTGGGGCAGCTGCTCCCTCTACTCCTTCTCTATTCGCTCTCGGTGGCTCTGCTCTCGGAGTTTGTCGCAGGGCTTGTCACCCAACGCGAGGAGATTTTTGGGTGGGTGTTGTGGCTCTCGGTGCCGATGCTCATGATAAGCGGGGTTTCTCTGCCAGAGCAGCATCTGCCCACCTTGCTTAGGATGGTGGGTGCACTGTTGCCCTCTACGCCCGCTATCGAGGCTTATGTGAGGATGCAGAGTATGGGAGCAGGGCTTAGTGATGTGATGGATTGTTTAAGCCATTTGATGCTGCTATCTGTTTTGTATATGATGCTTAAAAAAAGAAGCTGTCTAACAAGGTGATTCTAAAGTTAAGTTCCTTTTGGTTGCTTCGTCATAGCATAGTGAGTGGTGAAAAGGAGCTTAAGCCTTAAAATCCCTCTTGTTATACAACTAAAAGAGCGTATCCATAAAAACTTGTCGGATGCGCTCTTTTTGTTTTGCCTTGTTGGGTGGATTTAGAATCATCTCATACCCGGGGGAGGAGGCATCATACCTGAGGAGCGAGAGCCACCCATACCCTCGTAGTCGTTGATATTCTTCGAGCCGTTCTTGCCGAACAGACGCAGGTTATAGACGAAGTTGACCATATAATATCTGCCCACAACGCTGTTGGTGGCGTTCTGTACCCAACCCGAACCCGTTGTGCGCGAGAAGGCTGTATTCTGGTTCAGCAGGTCGTTCACACCCACCTGAATCTCGCCTCGGTTGTTCTTGAAGAGTTTCTTGCCGACATAGATGTTGCAGAGGATATACTCCTCGTTGTAGTCGTCGGTGAAGCCCTTGTATTGGTTGTAGCCCGCACTTGCAGTGATGGTCAGACCCTTCCAGAAGGTCCACTTCAGGTTGGCCTGAGCTGTGTGGTTGAAGTAGCGGTTGGTGCCTTGAGCTGCCAGCAGAGCGTGCGAGTTCTTGGCTGTGTTGAACGTACCGTTCCACGAAATGGTGAAGTCGATATTTTCCGATATGTTGCTACCCAGAGTCACACTTGCGTCGTAGCCCAAATTCGAGGCGTCGTTGCGCTGGCTGTTAATCTGGCTCGGAGTGAGGTTGTAGCTCACACCCGCCATAAGGTTAAGGTTACACTTCATAAAGTTCAAGGGCAGACCATAGCTCAGGTGGGTACGCAGCTGCCAATAACCGTCGAGGTTTATAGGCTCGGTGTACTGCAAGGGGTGGTAGGTCACATCATCTACCGTGATACCCTTTCCGTCGTTCACATCCTCGCCATACTCCACGTTCGAGGTAATGTAGTCCGAGGTGTTGGTCATCATAAACATCCACATAAACGTACGACCCTTCTCGACATTGGAGTTGGTGTAGTGGAAGCGAATGTTGTGCGAGTATGATGGGTCGAGATTCTGGTTACCACCCTTGATATACTGCGGATTGGCAATGTTATATACATCCTGCAAGTCGGTGACGTTAGGCTCCTGAGTACGCGAGTTGACGAAGAGTCGAATCGAGTTCTCGGGGTTGAACTGTATGTTCGCCATCATAAAATAGGTGAAGTGGTCATACCCCTTGTTAATCTTGTTCTTCTGGGGGTAGAGCATCTTGCCGTCAAGCTCCGAGTGCTGGTAATATACGTTGGCAATCAGTGTGTTGCGCTCCTTAGCCCAACGGAAACCCGGACCTATGTTGTGGGCGGTGTAGATACTCTCGTAGCTGTTCGAGAGCGAAGGCGTAAGAGTCAGCTGACCCTGCTCGTCGTAGGAGTAGGAGCGACGATCCGACTCGTCATTCTCGTTCGAGAAGCGATATTGGAAACTCAGCTGCGAGTATTTGCCCACAGGCTCGGTGTAGGTGAAATTACCACTCAGGTCGAGCGAGCGAGTGGGTGAGGTGATGTACTGATACAGCTCCTCGATGGGGTTGTAGATGGGTGTGCCATACTCATCGTAGCCCGATGCGGGGTCTGCCTCGTTGCCCCAACTCTGAGAGAGGCGGTCGTTGTCGCTGTAACGTACTCTGCCGTCGAGGGTGATGGTTCGACCCACCTTCTTCAGACGCAGACGATACTGCAAAAATTCGCTGAAGCTAAAGCCCGTATAGTCGGAGTTGCTCTTGTCCCAGAGTAGCGAGTTGCCGTTGTCGCCCCACTGCTGACCTGTGGTCTCGGAGAAGGGATCGTTGCCTTGGAAGCTAAACCAAGTACGCGACATAAGCGACTGATTGTCAGAGATTTTCCACTCTAACTTGGCATTCAGACGGTGGTTTTGGTTGCGAGTTAAGGAGTTGCCCCACTCTTGGAGGGTGTCGCGCTTTATTGCTCCATCCTTCGATGCATTCTCCGACCAACGTTCGCGCCACGAGTCGTTTGAGGTGCGGGTGTGGTTGAAGAAGTAGCTGGACTCGAACTTCACTTGGTCTTTCTTGCCCCAAACGTCGGAGTAGTTGACACCCACGGCATTGACCGTAGCCACACCTGCCTGAGGACGTACCATATATTGACCTACGCCACGTCCCGGGTGACCGTCGCCACCACCACCGCTCACGCCCAAGATATCCTCGAACGAGAAGTTCTGCTGGTTGATGTTGTTGAACAGACCGATAATCGACACACGGCTGTCGTTCTTGAAGATGTTGACATTACCTCCCACAAGATACTTAAAGCGGTCGCTATCGTCGGTCTGGTCCTCAAGGTCGGCTCCCAAGCCTGCATAGACCTTGCCGAAGATACCCTCGCGCATATTTGAGTGGGTGACGATATTGAGTGCCTTGTAGCCCTCGCCGTCGTCCATACCCGAAAACTCGGCTTGGTCGGAGAGCTTGTTGAACACCTCGACACGGTCAACAGCCTCGGCAGGCAGCGACTTGATGGCGGTGGTGACATCTTCGCCGAAGAACTCCTTGCCATCGACGAAAATCTTCTTCACCTCTTCGCCCTGTACCTCCACTACGCCATTGTTGATGGTGATACCGGTCATCTTCTTGAGCAGTCCCTCCACGTCGGCATCGGCAGCAACCTTGAAGGCTCCGGCATTATAGCTCAGCGTGTCGCCCTTCTGCGATGTGCGCAGTGCCTGCACCTCCTTCACCACAGCGTCAATCTGCTGGGCTGAGGTGGCAAGAGTGATTTTGCCCAAGTCGATAGTTGGTTTATCGACCTTGATTTGTTGTTGGTGATTCTCGTAGCCGATGAAGCTGACAACCATCATGTAGTCGCCATAGCTGAGCGAAGAGATGGTGGTTGTGCCTTGGTAGCCCGATGTGAAGTGGCTCTTCTTGTCGGGGTTGCTCAGGGGCGATAGCTCGATGATGGCTCCCGGAACACCCATATTCGTATCGCCATCCCAGATGGTGGCTTTGATTGTTCCCTTCTGTGCAAATGCTGACAGAGTGAGCAGGGTAGTGATAAATGTTAGAAGTACTCTTTTCATTTTCTGTGACAAAGGCTTTGTGTCTTTGTGTGTATTGTCTCTTTGTTTTGTCTGTTCTTGTTAATGCCTGAGATTTATATATCGGTGATATATAAAAAATCCGGGCAAAGTTAGCGATTTTGGTTTAATATTGCAAATCCTGAGAAAGTCTCATTAACCACATACTTTGAGTCTCTGTTTCGAAAAGATGGGGGGAGTCATCGGACTCACCCCCTTACTGCAACAGCACAAACACTTTACTACCACTTAAAGAAATTGCCAGAACGGCTACCATTGACATCCTGTCGCAGTCTTCTTCTCAAAATGTTGCCCACGCCCTTTTGCGGAAGGCAACCCTACATATATTAACTAACTCTAAATTCTCTAATTCTCTACCCAAAACCTAACTCCTCGGTGAGTGAGCAGGCGGGGTTGGGTGTGAGCTACCTCTGTGCGGAGCATTGCCCGTGTGGGAGGGGCGATGAGGTTGTGGCGATGAGGGGCGATAGGGCTTGCCCTGATGTATCTGTGGCGGGCGGTGATGGTTGCCACCTCTATCACATTGCGGATGGGGCTTGTGATTGCAGTGACAATCGTGGTGAGCCATCGCATGTAAGAACTCTCGCAGAACCTCTACCTGACAGGACGAAGAGTGGTGATGCTTGTGGCTAATCTCTCTTCTCGGAGCATTATGCTCTCTGCCTGCGTTGTGCGCCTTAACTTCTGCTGCGCTCCACATCGAGAGGGCAAGCAGTACTAAAAACAACTTCTTCATAGCTAATAAAGGTTTTTAAGGGTTAATAACTATGGGTTAAGTAGCTTTCTCGGGTTTCTCTGTTGCAAAAATAATAACCCTCTGCCGCTTGTGCAACAGAGGGTGGGGTGAATCGCCGTAATGTGGGGGTGAATCGCCCAACGTGGGGGTTAAACCGTCGTCAGCCAACGCTTAAATTCGGGAACCTTAGCCTTCGGGATGACTATTCGCTCGGGTGTGGGGAGCGAAAGAGCGATGGTCAGACGGCTGCCAAACCATACGGAAATATCTTTGATGGAGTGGCGCGATATGATGTATTGGCGGTTGGCGCGAAAGAACTGAGACTCGGGCAGCTGGGCTTGCAGAGTCTCTAATGGGCGATTCAGAGAGTAGATTGCTCCACTGTTGTCGCACACCGAAACTCTCTCGTCGCGGGTGTAGATGTAGGCTATATCGCTGTTGCTTAGCGGAATAATCTTGTCTTTGTGGTGTACCAACAAGCCCTGCTGTGGGGCAAGGTTGTTGGGGTTGTGGCTCTGAGCCATCTCCTTGATGCGTTCGCTCTGCTCTTGGATTTGGTTGCCCGTGAGGTTGCGCAGCTTGGACAATGCACGCTCCAAGTCGCCCTTAGATATGGGCTTGAGCAGATAGTCGATACTGCTGAACTTGAACGCCTCCAAAGCGTATTGGTCGTAGGCGGTGGTGAAGATGATGGGGGCTGAGACCTCTAAGGTGCGGAGTATGCGAAACGAATCGCCGTCGGCAAGGTGTATGTCCATAAAGATAATGTCGGGCGAGGGGTTGGACCTTAGAAAGTCGATACTCTCGCTCACACTCTCGAGCTGAGCTACTATCTGAGCCTCGGGCAGAAGCTCGCGCAGCAGGGATTCGAGGTTGGCAGCTGCAGCCGTCTCGTCCTCGATGATGATAACTCTCTTCATCACATTGCAGGTTTTTGGAGTGGCATCTTGACGGTGAACTCTTCGTCGGTGGCAATAACCTCAATCTCCTGACTTGTGATTAAAGCCCAGCGTTTCTTGAGGTTTTCCAAGCCTATGCCCATACCCGGCTCGGGGTCGAGCTTGGGACGACGAGGGTTGCTGACAATCAGATAGTCGCCCTCGGTGTAGATTCTGACCGTCATAGGTTGTTGGCGCGTTATGGTGTTGTGCTTGACCGCATTACCCATAAGCGGTTGAAGCGTTAGTGCAGGTAGCAGATACTCCCTGAGTCGCTCCTCGACCTGAATCTCGAAGAAGAGTTTGTTCTCGTAGCGGGTCTTGAACAGATAGCTGTACGACTCGCAGAAGAGCAGCTCGTCGGAGAGCTTGACCATAGTCGATTGGCGATTCTGGAGTATGTAGCGGAAGGCATACGATAGCTGCTCGATGTAACTTATCGCCATATCGGTCTGCTTCTCGCGCACGAGCAGTGCTAACGAGTTCAGGGTGTTGAAGAAGAAGTGGGGGTTGACCTGACTCACCAACATATTATAGCGCGAGGTGAGGTTTTCGTTCTTGAGGTTTTCGTTCTCGAGGGTCATCATCTGGCTGTCGCGTATGAGTCCAAAGATGTAGCTGTAAAGCAACGATACGACCACCGTAAAGATTACTCTCAGCAGCACCATATAGTCGAACATATCGCCACTCGAGGCTAAGGTTACTATCTCGCCCGTACGCCACCTCTCGACCGGTGCCACGAAGTAAAGGGCAGCTATGGCAACCAAACAGAGCAGTGTGCGCTTGGAGTAGAAGGTGAAGGTGTAGCGGGTCTTGTTAGTCGTTAGCAGTGAGATGATTACCAACGATAATATGAAGTAATAGAAGAGCTGAACGAACACCAACAGACTCTGTGATGGGCGTTGGTAGAGGGTAGCCACATCGAACTCCTCGCCGTTGCGTGTGACCACGTCTTTGAGGCTTGGATGGCCCACCTTGTTCTGCTTGGCATAGACCGTCAGCGAGTCGCCGTCTTGAAGTTGCAGCCATCCTATGCGGTAGTGGGGTGCATAGACGCTGTCAACCCTCTCGCCATCCTCGCTCGGGCAAATCAGATAACCATAGCCGTCGGCGTGTACTCTGAGTATGCCGCTGCGCAGCTCGACCTCCTCCTCTTGGCGGTTGTTTGACGAGGTGGATTGTCGGTCCACCACAATCAGCAGCAGGTAGGAGAAGTTGACTACCGTGCTGATGGCTATGGCGGTCAACAGGTTGACTATGATTCTTTGTTTCATCTCTTCTATTACTTTGGGTAAAACTTCTTTATTGCTTAAGACTCAGCATCTTCCTCGTACCACGATGCGTAGAGCATATAGTCGCGAGCCGTACGCTTGACAATCTGTTCGCGCTGCTCGGGGGTAATCTCCTTGACCTTCTTGGCGGGGACACCTGCATAGACCGAGTTAGGCTCCAACTTTTGGTTCGACAGCACAAGGGCATTGGCTGCGATGATACAGCCCGAGGCTACGACGGCATTATCCAAGATGGTTGCTCCCATACCTATAAGGCAGCTATCCTCGATGATGGCTCCGTGGATGATGGCATTGTGACCCACCGACACATCGTTGCCGATATGGGTTTGTGAGGGTTTGGGCGATTTGTCGTAGAGGGTGTGGATGACGGCTCCATCCTGAATATTGGTCCTGTCGCCGATGGTAATCTTGTTCACATCGCCACGAAGAACTGCTCCGTACCACACCGACGAACCCTCGCCTATGGTCACGTCGCCAATCAACACTGCTGTTTCGGCAAGGAACGTACCCTCGCCAACCTTAGGCTCGAAGCCTCTGACTTTTCTTATAATTGCCATAGTTGCTTGATGTTTAATTTCTGTCGTGTTATTTCTCCTCATTTTTAGCCTTCTGCCACAGCTCCTCCATCTCTTGGAGCTTCAGGTCGTGGAGCATCTTACCCTCGGCAGCTGCTGCATCCTCCATCGACGTAAAGCGCGAGATAAACTTCTTGTTGGTGCGCTCTAAGGCTGCTTCGGGGTCAACACCATAGAGTCGGCAGGTGTTGATAAGGGCGAAGAACAGGTCGCCAAACTCCGAGGTCATCTTATCGTGGTCGTGGGCTGCAATCTCGTTCTCGATTTCCGAAATCTCCTCCTTGACCTTCTGCCACACATCCTCCTTCTGCTCCCAATCGAAGCCTACCGAGGCTGCCTTTTCGCCCACTCTGAATGCCTTGACCATAGCGGGTAAAGAGCGGGGAACACCGCCCAGAGTGCCACTCTTGCGCCTCTTCTTGCGCAGCTTGAGTGCCTCCCAATTCTCCAACACCTCTTTGGGTGTCGAGGCGTGGATGTCGCCATAGACGTGTGGGTGGCGATAGATGAGCTTGTCGCACAAGGCATTGACTGCCGAGGTATAGTCGAAGGCTCCCTGCTCCTGTCCCATCTTGGCGTAGAAGACAACGTGGAGCAGAAGGTCGCCAATCTCCTCCTTTATGCCCTCCATATTGTGGTCCAGAATGGCATCCACAAGTTCGTAGGTCTCTTCGATGGTGTTGTTTCTGAGCGAGTCGAAGGTCTGCTCTCTATCCCACGGACACTTCTCGCGCAGAGTATCCATCACATCCAACAGTCGCTCCGTGGCGACCAATCTCTCATCCTTAATCATATTGTTGTCGATTTACTTCTCTCTTGTTAGTCTGTATTAGAGCCATCCGCCATTCAGGGGGCTGCTCTCGCGTACAATCACTGCCACTTCGCGCTCGACGGTGGTCTGACCTATATCGCACCACAATCGTATCTTGCTTGTGCCTGTTTTCGAGCAGGTGATAAGGAGCCTGTCGCCCTCTATGATGAGCTTCAGACCCAACTTCTCTTCGGCAGCCTTTATGTCGGCAATGCCTGCCGAGAAGCCCTCGCTGAGCGACACTCCGCCAAAGAGCAATCCTGCGTCGATGCTGTGGCTCTCATCCAAGCCTACCGTTATGATGGGGGTGTTCTCCACAAACATCAACATCTTGAAGGCATCGACCAAGCCTCCGCCCATCTTGCCCTTGTAATCCTCGTGGTTGATGACCACATCTTCGAACGTGAACTTGCTGTAATTGAAGCCACGCGTGGTGCGACTACCCACAAAAAAGTTGTCGATGTGGTTGGTCGATGAGAGCAACATGTCGCGGAACTCCTCGGTTGTGAAGCTCTTGCCCAACTTGGCAGCGTAGCTCAGACCCAAGGCTGCCACGCCCGATATTTGGGGACAAGCCATCGACGTACCCTCCATATTGCCATACGAGCGGTCGGTGGTGAGGGTTGTGCTGAGTATCTTGCCGTCGATGTCTAAAGCCTCGTTCGTGTAGTCGGAGTCGCCACCCGGGGCTGAGATATCTATCCAGTCGCCATAGCACGAGAAGCAGGCGGGCAGGCACGAAGGGGTGGTGGCTGCCACTGCGATAGTGGGTTCGTAGCAGCCCGGGGCATAGCGATAGTCGCCTATCTTTTCGCCTCGGAGGGTGCTGTTGCCGTCGTTGCCCGCAGCGAAGATTACCAATCCGCCATTGATGGGGCTGTTGGGGCGTGGGTGGTTGATGAAGTAGTCGATGGCATCCACCTCGTAGCCGTAGTTGCGTTTCCAATCAGATTCGGAGAGCGTATAGTCGTAGCCGAAGCTGCACTGAGCAATCAAAGCTCCGCGATTGGCTGCCCAGATGTAGGCGTTGGCAATAGCCTCCTCCACCTCGTCGCGGTTCGAAAAGACCTGACAGCTCATAATCTTGACTCCGCCCGAGCCATCCTTGCCTCCTGCAATGCCCGCTATGCCCACCATATTGCCATTGACGGCTGCTATGCTGCCTGCAACGTGGGTGCCGTGTGAGGGGTGGTCGGTGAAGCCGTTACGGTAGCTCCAATAGAGTTCGATAGGCTCATCCTTGGGGGTGCAGAAGTTGGCACCGTGGAGCCACTGCGACTCTTCGGGGTCGGGGTTGTGCCATATATTTGCCTCGAGGTCGGGGTGGTCGCTCTGCACAGCCTCGTCTAACACAGCCACCACTATACTCTCGTCGCCGGAGCATATCTCCCACGCAGGCTCGATGTTGATGTCGGCAAGGTGGCTCCATACCCAACCCTCGGGCGAGGTGTAATCTTCGCACTTGAGATTCCACTGCTTGCAGTAGAGCGGGTCGTTGGTAGGGGGTAGCTCGGAACGTGTGGGGGCAGGTGACGAAGAGAGGGGGCTTCGGTTCACTCTCGGCTTGAGAGGTTTGTGCATAAACTCCACGAGGCTTACGCTCCCTGCTTTTGATAGCTCTTTGGCGGTGGTTCTGAGGTCGCTCTGAGGGCTGAAAGATACCTTGTACCATAGGTCGAGTCCTGCTGCCGTAAGTTCCTGCTCGTATTTGTGGTCGTGGAACAGACGGCGTATGTCGGTGGCTCCTATCTTGTCGAGTGCAGAGCGCAGCTCTTGGTCCGAGGGGTCGTTGTGGGTGAGTTTGATGGCGAGCATGCCTTGCTCGGCTCCCTGAGAGCGACTGATTATCTTATGCTCGGTAGAGCTTTCGTTCTCGCCCCGTGGGTTGTCGAAATCGTCGGTGCAGCCCATAACAAATGCTGCAACCAAAACAAAGAGTAGAATCTTGAAGTTCATGGTTCCTGAAAAAATATTTGGGCAAAGTTAATAAAAATTTCCTGCTCTTTGCTAACTTTGTGGTCAAACTCCCAACCATAATGAAAAAAATCTTTTTTTTGGTTCTTTGGTCGCTCCTCTGCATAGGCGTTACGGGCAGCAGGGCAGAGAGTGAGGCTCTGTCCGAGAACTCTTTTGCTCGGCGAATTATCCCCACTCCACGCTCGGTCGAGGGGCGCGAGGGCAGCTTTATCCTTGGGCGCGAGGTGGCAATCTCGGCACCTACCCGGCTAATGCACATTGTCGATTACCTGATGGAGTATATGCCCCTGAGCTACGTGGGCGACAGACCCCTCAAGGCGGGAGTTATAAGGCTCGACGTGGAGCCGAGCATGGGGCGCGAAGAGTACGTCTTGGATGTGAAGCAGGAGCGTATAGATATCGTTGGCGGTAGTGCCGATGGTGTTTTCTATGCCATTCAGTCGCTCTTTCAGCTTCTGCCCTCGGAGGTCTATACCCGCCACGCCGTATTGCCCTTTGTGGTGGAGTGTTGCAAGGTGGAGGATTCGCCCCGCTTCGACTATCGGGCATCGCACCTCGACGTGGCTCGCACGTGGAGTCCTGTGGAGCGACTGCTCAGGCATATCGACCTTATGGCATACCACAAGCTCAACACCCTCCATCTGCATCTGACCGACGACGAGGGGTGGCGCATCGAGATTAAGTCGCATCCTGAGCTTGCCCTCGAGGGCGGATTCCGAGGCGAAGGCTCGCCCATAATGGCTGTCTATGGTAAGTGGGGCGAGCGATACGGTGGCTACTACACGCAGGAGGAGCTAAGCCAAATTGTCGAGTATGCTGCCCGTCGTTCGATAACCGTCATCCCCGAGATTGACCTGCCGGGGCATAGTCGCACCGTGGCAAGGCTCCATCCCGAGATACTCTGCGACTACACCCCCTCGCTCTCCTCATCGGCAGGCTACGATTTTCGCTCGGCGTGGTGTCCCTCTCGTGAGGAGAACTACCGCCTCTTGGAGGATATAATCGACGAGGTGTGCGAGATATTCCCCTCGGAGTATATCCATATTGGCGGTGACGAGGTCGAACTCTCGCAGTGGCGCAGGTGTCCCCGCTGCTCGGCATTTATGCAAAGCCACTCGCTGACCGACTACCACCAGCTCCAAGAGTACTTTATGACGCGTGTGGCAGATATGCTTCGCTGGAGAGGCAAACGACCCGTGGTGTGGAACGAGGCGATAAACGGAGGCTCGCTCGGCAAGGATGCTTTGGTGCAGGGCTGGGAGAATGTTAAGGCGTGCCATAAGTCAACAAGCGAGGGCTACAAGACCGTGGTTATGCCCGGGCAGTGGTTCTACTTCGATATGCGCCAATCAAAACACGAGTGGGGACATACGTGGGCAGCAATATTCGACGCCGAAAAGGTCTATGATTTCAGCTTGGAGTCTAACGGATTCACCCCCTCGATGATTGAAAATGTGGTGGGCTTCGAGTCCACATTCTTCTCCGAGGCTTATGTGGGTCACAACCCCGAAACCACTGACTATCTTGACTTTATGCTCTATCCGCGTACGGTGGCATTTGCCGAATTGGCGTGGCACTACGACGATAAAAATTGGCGCGAATTTAAGTCCCGACTCACCCGCGACCACTACGACAGACTCTCGGCTATGGGCATCGCTTTCCGACTCTTTCCTCCCCGGCTGAGCTACCAATCGGGCGTTCTCACAGCCTCGGTTGACGATAACTCGGAGCTGTACTACCTTAAATATGGCAGCCCCGAGGAGCATCTCTATACCTCTCCCATCTCTACCTCCGAGCCTCAGCTCTACCTCTTCCGTAGTCGCTATCGCCACGCCCTATCGCCCCTTGTGGCTCACTCCTCCTTCTACCGACGCTTAAAGCCCTCTTTGCGCCTTACTACCTCCTTGCCCTCGAGCGATAAGGCACCCTTAAGTCGCGTTGCCGACTACTCGGGTGCAGGATGGACCACACGCACCCATCTTGAGGGCGATTGGCTCCTCTATGAGTTCGACAAACCATTGACTTGTAATGAGATATATCTGCAAACGGGCTACCTGCATCTGCCCCGACTCATCATCACCTCAGCCGATGTCTATCTAAGTACCGACGGCAGGAACTTCACCCCCTATGGCTCTTTGTATGGTGGCTCCATAACCATTCGCCCCACCGCCCCCATAAAGTCCATCAAGCTGAAAGTAACATCCTCCGCCAACGGCGAGAATAGGGTCGTACTCCAGCCGTTGGTGATTAAATAGGTCACCTCGTCGAAGGGGTAAGGTCGGCTATATCGCTTCCCTGCTCTCGCCCCTCCATAAAGTCGGAGATGCGGTAGCGGAAACCCACTTCACGTGCTATTGGCTCGATGCGCTCCTGCCACTGGGAATAACCCTTGCCCTCGTCTGGAAACAAAATAACATCTCTGCCCTTTAAGGGGCGTAGCTTCTCGGCAGTAAGACCCGAGAGCGAATCGACTGCCACCCACACCATTTCGGGCATAAGTATTGCCCCCACGTTGGCGGTCTTGTATGCCTCCACAACAGCCACTATGCTTTGGGGGTAGAGACCCAGCAGATGTTCGCCATAGAGACACTGACTCAGCTCCCACCCCTCGGGTAATGCCCCCTCCTCTCTCATTCGCGAGTGTACCCACTCTATTGTACCATAGCCCTTTACGCGCTTGCCCGTAAATTCGTCGTAGAGCATAACTTTGCCCGTGCGCACATAACCATCCTTGTCGCGTTGCCAAAATATCACCACATCGTTCACCCCGCCTATGCCATAGAGTTTGCGTATGCGCTCAGCCTCCTCGTCGCCATATGTGCGCCTTAGCCACCTCAGATGTTGCGAGTCGCCTTGCAGGGTGGGGCGAACTATCCTTTCGGGCAGAGGCGTGAGGGGTTTTGTGGGTGTCGGGGAGGTTTGTTTCATGTTTCGTTTCACGAAAACCCTATGTTTTGATGAAACGAAACAAGATTCTCTTCTTGCTACGTGGGGATTATCCTCAGCCCACTGACGAGGAGTGTAGTGGTAACCACACTTGTCAAGACGATTACACTTACCCACTATATCTGATATATACTCATTATTATGTGTATCAATATATCGAGTAAATGAATATTTACGACCACACTGGGGACAACTATATCTGGTAGCTCTGCCCCTATAT
>CAZFQU010000038.1:0-19171 GCA_964521245.1 uncultured Alistipes sp.
GATGAGGAATCACAGGTAGTGCCTAACCTTATGATTGGCTTTGGAATTGATGAAATTCAGGCTGAATATGTAGCTGAAATTAAGCTTCGCCATTTAAACCGAGAATATATCTTAAAGAGAACAAAGGATATAGAATCGCTTATTGCCGAAATTGAAGATTTAGAAGGCACCTTGAAATCTAAAACAAAGGTTTTAAAGATTATTATCAAGGAGCTTGAAGAGGTTATAAAGAAATACGGAAAAGACAGACGTACCGAAATCATTTCGGCACAGGATGAGGCAGAGGACACTATTGAAATCGAGGTTGATAATTCTCCTGTGACCTTGTTCTTTACAAGGGATGGATATTTCAAAAAGATTACTCCGCAGTCTTTACGTATGAGTGGTGAGCAAAAGCTCAAAGAGGGTGATGAAATCACCCAAGTGCTCGAGTCAACCAACGCTCACGACCTGCTTTTCTTCTCAAGCAAGCAACAGGTTTACAAGTCTAAAACCTCCGAGTTCTCCGACGGTAAAGCGAGCCTTATGGGAGACTATATCCCCTCAAAGCTCGAATTTGAAGAAGCCGAGAACGCAATTTATATGGTTCACACGACCGACTATAAAGGCTTTATGGTCTTTGTATTTGATAACGGCAGAGTTGCAAAAGTGCCGATGAGTTCTTATGAAACCAAGACAAACCGTAAAAAGCTTATTAAGGCATACTCCGAAAAATATACACTCCACACAGTTTTCCATATGTTAGAGGATAGCGAAATACTGCTTAAATCTACAAATGGCAGAATGCTTATCGTAAACACCGCATCAATTCCTGCAAAGGCAACAAAGGACAACGGCGGTATTGCGGTTATGACACAGAAAAAAGGTCAACGTATTTTAGAAGCGGTACTTTACACAAAAGGGGATTTGGATACTGACCACCGCTACAGAACGAGAAATCTGCCCGCCGCCGGAAGCAAGCTGCCTACAAATACCGCAGAGCAGGCGAAGATGGAAATCTAATTCGTAATGCGTAATTAAAGGTGAAACAGAATATTGGCTTGAAATTCTATTTGAAGCAGATTATTTTGAAAAGAAACAGTTTGAAAGCATATATGAAGATTGTCAAGAACTAATTAAAATTTTAATGTCTATCACAAAGACTCAAAATGCAAATGCTTAATTACGCATTACGCATTTATTTAAAATTTTCTTGACTTATATTACCTATAATATATAATAAGTAAAGCGAAGACTGCCTTTTAAATATACGGCATTATATCGTATGTTTAAAAAACTACTCAATACGCCGCTTTAAAAGACAGTCCGTTAAGTCGGATGTTGCAAACGCTTTTTATTCCGACAGTAATATATTATGTATCAGATGACTTTTTATTAAATGAATTTTTTTCCAAAAGGGGAAGTGACAAAATGGCAAAGGAATTAGCCAAACAATATGACCCGAAAGACGTTGAGGACAGAATTTACAAACAATGGCTTGATGGTAAATATTTTCACGCAAAATGCGATATGGATAAGGAAACCTACACAATAGTTATTCCGCCCCGATGCAGGAGTTACGCTCGGTGAGTTTGTTATGTCGCCGTGCCCCATAATGAGCCAATCGGCACTAACATTGAAAGCCGTTACAATGTTCTGTATTGTTGCTATACCTACATTGCTGCGACCTTTGCAAATCTCGGTCATCATAGACGCACTAATGCCGATTTTCTCCGCAAAGTCCTTTTTTCCAGCCACTTTGCCCTCTTTTGCCAAATAATCATAAACCTCTATAAATCGGTTTGTTACATCGTTTGCCATATATTAAAAATACAGAACATTGAAATTTTATCCTCAAAAATTTGCAAATAATACAGAATTCTGTAACTTTGCATCGTGTTTCAAATTGAAACCTGCGGGACAAATATAATAAAAATAGGTAATTATATACAATTTTACACTCGGTGTAAAATTACCGCTTTTTCAGCCGTTAGGCTGACCAAGTCCCCTGCCCGAGGCGGGGGATTTAGGGGGTGGGTCAGCAACTAAAACCACGGCGTAACGCCGTGAATTGGCAGCAGTCCGAAGCGAACATTGTTCCCTATCGTGTAATTTCGTATATAAGCACCTATAAAATCAGGGTTGTCCGCTTTTATAGCCGGACAACCCTGATTTTATGGTCGAAAGGGTGTCTTACAGCACCTCGGCAACTACAAAGTTGCTACCGCCTACGAAAATCATATCCTCCTCCGAGGCAAGCTCCTTGGCGCGCTCCATAGCATCCTTTACCGATGCTACGACCTCGCCCTTGAGCTCGTACTTGGCAGCAGCCTGCTGGAGCTGCTCGGCGGGAAGGCTGCGCTCGCTATCTGCCTGAGTGAAGATGTAGGTTGCTCCCTTGGGCATCAGAGGCAGAATGGTGGCGATATCTTTATCCTTAACGAAGCCGATTACGCATATCAACTTTTTGCAATTGGAAGCTTTGAGCTGCTCGGCAACATAGGCTATGCCGTGGGCATTGTGACCCGTATCGCAGATTGTCAGAGGACGCTCCGAGAGTTTTTGCCAGCGACCGTGAAGCGCGGTGTTGGCAGCAGCAGTGCGTGTACCCTCGCGGAATGCACGGCGCGAGATGGTGAGCGGAGTCTCCTCGTGCAGGAAGTCGGCTGCAGCCGATGCGGTGAGGATGTTGTGGAGCTGATAGCTGCCCGCCAAGTCGAGTTCAATGTCGAAAGCAAGACCGTCGCGCAGACGTTCGAGATTGAAGAGCTGCGAGTTCTCTCCGTACGAGTGACCGTTGCACTTGAAGATATCCTCGGCAAACATCAACTTCGACTTTAGGGCTGTTGCGCTCTGCTCGAAGATATTGTCGCTCACTGCATTATGCTCACCAATAATTACGGGAATACTCTTTTTGATGATACCTGCCTTTTCCGAGGCTATCTCCTCGATTGTGGAGCCGAGCAGGTCGGTATGCTCAAGACCGATGTTGGTGATAATGCTCAGGATGGGCATAACGATATTTGTGGCATCGAGTCTGCCTCCCAAACCAGTCTCGATTACGGCAACCTCCACGTCGCTCTGTGCGAAGAAGTCGAATGCCATAGCGGTAGTCATCTCGAAGAACGACAACTCCAGCTCCTTCATCTTGTCCAGATTCTTATCGACAAAGTTTACCACCTTTTGTTTCGGAATCATCTCGCCATCGACCTTAATGCGCTCGCGGAAGTCCTGAAGGTGAGGCGAGGTGTAGAGTCCTGTGCGGTAGCCCGCCTGCTGAAGAACAGAGGCGATGATGTGCGAAACCGAGCCTTTGCCATTTGTGCCGGCAACGTGGATGGTGAAGAAGTTGCGCTGGGGGTTGCCAAGCAGGCGACAAAATGCGGTTATGCGCTCCAAGCCGGGCTTATAAGCCGAAGCCCCCTTTTGCTGAAACGATGTCAGCGACGAGTAGAGAAAATCGAGTGTTTGGGTATAATTCATATCTCTATTGATTTGTGTAATTTAATCTATCAAGTGGTTTTTCTTACGCGTGCGATATGCTATATAGTATAGAATCGACAGCCCGGCAATGAGTTGTGCCACGCGACCCAAAATGTCGCCATAGCGAGTATAGAAGGTCTTTTGGTCGTTGAGCGGGAGAGAATAGCTGATGACTCCGCGCTCCTCCCAGCCCAGACTCTCGCCCACAACATCTCCGCGCGGAGAGATAAATCCCGAACGACCGGTGTTTGCCGCGCGACCAATAGCGCGACGATGCTCAACGGCTCTTAGGCGCGAGATTGTAAAGAGGTGCTTATAGCCCGGCGTGTCGCCCCACCAGCCATCGTTCGAGATGATGAACATTATCTGTGCCCCCTTGCGTACAAACTCTCCGAAGTGGTCTCCATATACGCCCTCGTAACATATTGCCGGTCCGCCCTTTATGCCCGAAGGCGATGTGAAGAGGTGTGCTTGAGTGCCAATGCCTATCTGACCTAATACGCCACCCAAATCGACCACACAAAACTCCAGCAGCTTAAATACCCAGCCCGGGGTGTTCTCGACGCCGATAACGAGCTTGCCTTTGTGATGTATCTGGTGCAGGCCGGCTGTGTCGATTTCGAGAGCCGAATTGTAGTGGTCGTACCAGTAGCCACGAGCCGCACGTGCTGTGGGGGTTTGAGTGCCGGGGGCATAGGTGCGTATGGTATTTGCACCCACCACAAAGAGGGCTTGTGGTGTACGGCTGCGCAGAGAGTCGATAAAGGGATTCAGGTGACGAGTGGTCGATGTATTACCCTCGAAGATGTAGCGCGTAAGGGCAGTCTCGGGGGCAAGTATAAATTCCGAGTCGGCGGGTGCTTGCGACAACAACTCCAGAAGATTCTGCTCTTGGAGCTGCTCACAGCTGTTGAATTTCTCGTAGCAATCGACGTTGGGTTGCAGAGCCGTTACCTTGGTCGTGGGCTGAGGGCTTTGGTAGGTGTAGTAGATGCACAGCGAGAACAAAACAGGTATCAGGATTGTTGCTGCGGCTGTGGCATAAGCTTTGACCTTTCTTTTTTGCCACGCTTCGAAAATGGTGATGTTGCTGAGCAGTACCCAAAGCGAACCGCCGAAGATGCCCGTGTACTCATACCACTGCACCAACTTTATGTCGTGAGAAAAGCCGTTGCCAAGAAGGAGCCACGGCCACGAGAAGTCGCTCTGGTTGTACCAATGTTCGGTGGTAATCCACGCGGCAACCAACAGTGTGTAGGCTAATGATTTAGGTGCTTTTTTGCTGACGGTGTGGAAGAGCATAAATGCCACCATGTTCCACCATGTGGAAAAGAGTGTGGCAGCCACGGGACCCACCCACGTAGCGTTGCCAATCCACCAGATGGTCGAGACGTTCCAGCCGACGAACACCACCAACGCCCAGATGAACATTCCCCACCACGATTTGCGACTCTGGTCGTAGGTGGAGCTAATCCATAGCAGAGGTACCAAGGCTGCCAATAGCGTCAAGCCACTAAGTCCCAGCCATCCGGGGCAAAGCAGAACGATGCTCAGCAGTGATGCCGCTGCGCGCTTTATGGTCATAGAGTTTTTCACGGCAACAAAAGTAGTAAAAGATGTTGATAGTTTAGCCCTTATGTCGATAATTTTTCTTCAAAGAAGAAGATTTCATCTGCTAAGGTGGTTGTTTTGCCGTTTTCTCTTTCAGCTTTGAGTTTCTTTTTGTAACTTTGCCTGCTAATATCTATTTTTTGGAATATGGTTTTATTACTTGAAATATTCGAGATACTCTTTCGAGGAGTGTGTGTGGGCGTCGCAGCATCGATAACGGTTGGACCTGTCGCCGTTTTATGCATACAGCGAACCTTGAGCAAAAGCCGTCTGTCGGGTCTTGTTTCGGGTTTGGGTGTGGCGTGTGCCGATACGCTTATGGCGATAATTGCCTACTTTTGCTACTCGATGCTCCAATCGCAAATCGAACAGTATAACACGCTGCTTCGTGTGGTTGGCGGTATCTTTGTGGTGATTGTCGGAGTGTGGGTTTTTGCTCAGAATCCTGTGCCGCAGATACGTCGCAACCGTGCCGGCAGAAGCTCCTCGTGGCAGGATTTCGTTTCGATTTTTGGACTCACGTTGGCTAACTTCATAATGGTCATCCCCTATATTCTTGCCTTCTTTGCCGTATTCAAGATTGCTACGGTTGAGGCAGTCGATTTAGGCGGGGTATTTCGTGGAGTGTTTGTCATTGCGGGTTTCTTCTGTGGTTCGCTTGCGTGGTGGAGCCTTTTGGCGTTTGTCATCAACCTCTTCAGACGCAGATTCCGTCCTCGCCATATGTTGACCATAAACCATGTGGCAGGTGTAATTATCTGTGTACTTGGTATATATACTATTCTGTCGTCGTTTTTTGATATTTTCTCATACATAAAATTCGGATTAAATGTCGGACTCTAAACCTAAAAAGATTATAATAGCCATCGACGGCTTTTCGTCGTGTGGCAAGAGTACATTTGCTAAGGCTATCGCATCGCGCTTAGGCTATATATTCATAGATACGGGTGCTATGTATCGTGCCGTTACGCTCTATGCGTTGGAGAATGGGGCTATTCGCTCGGGTATGATTGACGAAGATGCAGTGGTTAGGTTGCTGCCCGAGATGTCGGTGACCTTCCGCTTCAATCCGGAGCGTGGAGCCAGCGATATATATGTCAATGGCGACCGCGTCGAGGGTAAGATTCGTACAATTGAGGTGTCGAACTGCGTGAGCGGAGTGAGTGCGATACCCATCGTGCGCGAAAAGCTCGTGGCACTTCAGCAAGAGATGGGACGCAGAAAGGGAGTCGTGATGGATGGCAGGGATATTGGCACCACGGTATTCCCCGAGGCTGAGATTAAACTCTTTATGACAGCCGATGCTAAGGTCAGGGCGCAACGCAGATACGACGAGCTGAAGGCAAAGGGCGAGGCGGTGTCGTTGGAAGAGGTGTTGGAGAATGTTATCTCGCGCGACAATGCCGATATGAATCGTAAGGTTTCTCCTCTGCGTAAGGCAGAGGATGCCATAACACTCGACAACAGCTATATGTCGGTTGACGAGCAAATGGCTTGGTTTATGGAGTTGTACAACAAGACAATTGAGCAAACGTGCGAGTAGAAATTGACGAAAATTCGGGCTTCTGCTTCGGCGTTGTGAGGGCTATATCGTGTGCTGAAGAGGCACTCGCCGGAGCTGGCGTGGTCTATTCCTTGGGCGATATAGTTCACAATAGGGTTGAGGTTCAGCGTCTTGAGTCGCTCGGGCTAAAGACCATAACCCATCAGGATATGGAGAACCTCAGAGGCAAGAGTCTGTTTATCCGCGCCCATGGCGAGCCACCTGCGACCTATGAGCGTGCTAAGGAGCTGGGTATCGAGGTGGTCGATGCCACCTGTCCCGTTGTGGCACGCCTGCAACGTAAGGTCAAGGAGGCGTATGACAGGGTCTCGAAGATGGGAGGCTCGGTTGTTATATTGGGTAAGCGTGGTCATGCCGAAGTGGTGGGACTTACGGGTCAGGTAGATGATAAGGCGATTGTTGTTGAGAGGGTAGAGGATGTCGAACAATTGGATTTTTCGCGCCCCATACACCTGCTGTCGCAGACCACACAATCCATCGCCCTCTTTGAGGAGATTGAGGCGGCAATACGTGGCCGAATCTCGGAGCCGGGGCTGCTGACCGTCGATGATACGATTTGTCGTCAGGTGGCTAATCGCGAGTCGCATTTGGAGAAGTTTGCTCAAGGGTATGACCTTGTGTTGTTTGTGGCAGGTCGCAAATCATCAAATGGCAAGGTGCTTTCTGAGGTGTGTCGTGCGGCGAACCCCTCGACACATCTGATTGAGGAGGCAGGCGAGATTGACCCTCGGTGGTTGGAGGGTGTTGAGTCGGTGGGAATATGTGGTGCGACATCGACCCCTAAGTGGCTTATGCAGCAAGTGGCTGATGGGATAGAGAAGATGAACTTAAAATAGTGTGATAACTCAATTTGATAGGAACTAAAATAAGGTAGGTTATGATTAGATATATTCTTCGTGCGGTAAAATATTTTCTTCTGCTGAGCGTTCTCTATTTGGCGATTATGGCAGCAATGTATTATACGGGTAATCTCTCGATGCCTCTGGAGTCTGACTTCTGGCAGACGCTTAACATGCAGTTGTTTTTTACCCAGAAGGGTAGGTTGATGGTACCCGCAATTTTGCTGTTGTCAATCTGCTATCCCCGATTTGGTTTTGTAAGCCGAGTGGTGGCTCCCTGCAATTTGGAGCAGAACCTCACCCAAGTCGAAAATGCTTTCAAGATGGCGGGTTTTAAGCCTCTGCGCCGCTCCGAGGGGGAGATTATCTTCGTGGGCGAGGGCCTCTGGCAAAGAGCTATGTGTCTGTGGGAAGATGAAATTGTGGTGCGCAGCTCGGGTGATGGAGTCGAGATTGAGGGTATTCGTCGCGCTGTGGTCAAGATAGCGTGGCGATTGGATGGTTATATGAGCAATTTGAAAAGTTAAAAGTTATGAAACGCTTACTCTATCTTCTTCTGCTTACGGTTGTGGTGCTTCTGGGTGTAAAGGCTACCCGGAACGACTACGGTTTGGGGCAGGGTATGGAGATAATTGTCAATATGATGCGTGAGCTTTCGTCGCAATATGTCGATGAGGTCTCGGCTCAGAAGTTGGTTGATGATGCAGCTGCGGGCATAGCCTCGAATCTCGACCCCTATACAGATTATATCTCCGAGGAGGAGATGAAAGATTTTAATGTAGCCACTACGGGAAAATATGGCGGTGTGGGCTCTCTGATTCGCAAGAAGGGCGATTACATAATCTTCGCACAGCCCTACAAAGGCTCTCCTGCTGATCGTGCAGGCATAAAGATTGGCGATAAGATTATAGCCATCGATAAGGAGTCGGCCAAGGGGTGGAGTAACGAGCAGGTGAGCAGCCGTCTGAAGGGCGACCCCAATACATTTGTCGAGGTGACCATCGAGCGTATGCTCACCGGCGAGAAGGTTGACCTTAAGCTCAAGCGCGAGCGTATCTCCATCCCGGGTGTTCCCTATGTGGGATGGGCTGCCCCGGGTATAGGCTATATCGAGCATCAAGACTTTACCGAGGGGTGCTACGAGCAGATGCGTAAGGCGATAATGCAACTTCAATCTGAGGGGGAGCTGGAGGGACTTATCCTCGACTATCGCGGAAATGGCGGAGGCATACTTCAAGAGGCTGTCAAGATTGTGGGACTGTTTGTTCCTCGCTCGACAGAGGTGGTTACCACACGTGGCAGATACGATAGTCGTGTTTTCCGCACCGAGCAGGAGCCGCTGCTGCCCAATACCCCGCTTGTGGTTATGATTGATGGCACATCGGCATCGGCTGCCGAGATTGTTGCCGGCGCACTTCAAGATTTGGATAGGGCAGTGTTGGTGGGTCAGCGTAGTTATGGTAAGGGGTTGGTGCAGTCAACACGCTATTTGGGCTATGGCTCCTACCTGAAGCTGACAACGGCGAAATATTATATACCATCGGGTCGCTGTATTCAGGCGATAGACTACTCGGAGCATAATGGCAGACGAGGTAAGGTAGTTGCCGACTCGCTCACCACGCTCTTTCGTACGGCGGCAGGGCGTGAGGTGCGTGATGGCGGAGGCATAACCCCTGATATAGTGCTTGAGCCTACCTATGTGAGCCGATATGCCACAACGCTCTATGCGTTAGGCTATATCGAGGATTTTATAGACGACTATATGCGTCGCCACAATGGAGAGAGCATAGATATTCGCACATTCTCGATAACGGAGCAGGATTATAAAGATTTTGTTGATTTTATGGCTGATAAAGACTTCGAGTATGAGTCGGCATCGCGTCGTATGCTCAAGGCTATGAAGGAGGCTGCCGAGGATGATAACTTTGTTGACCTGAAGTCTGAAATCGAGCTTATGGAGCGTAATCTGAAGGACGACAAGATGACAAATCTGGAGACCTATCGTAGCGAGATTCGGGATGTTATTAACAGCGATATAGTGTTGCGTCATGCCTATTATGAGGGCGTTGCAGAGCATAATATGGCTCGAGACAAGGAGGTTAAGCGAGCTGTAGAACTGCTTGAGTCTAAAGAGGAATATAAGAGCATATTGAGCGTAGAACAGAAATAGATATTTCGAGAAGGTGAGATTTCGTAGCGATATATTTTCGTATAAGGGCAGGGTGCTGATTATTTTGGTCGGTGCGCTGCTTGTGGCTGTGTCGCTGCGCTTTACTCACGATATGGCTCAAAAACTCAGAATCAAGGAACAGCACGACGTGGAGTTGTGGGCAAGAGCCATGGAGAGGGTGAGCTACGGCTCGGGAATCGGCGATGTGATGAGCGGCAATGACCCCCTGCTGGACAACATTGTCGATAGCCACAACAATATCCCCTTCATCATCACCGATGAGAATCTCAACCCCTTGAAGTGGCACTTGGTTCCTCGCGAGGTTATCGACCACCCCGAGGAGATGCGCCAACTGCTTGTCGAAATGGCAGATATCAACGCCCCAATCGGGGTGGAGTATAATCGTTGGGGCGGAGGTCACTATCACCTGATATTCTATGGTCGCTCCTCGCTCCTTAAGTCGCTCTACTACTTTCCCTACATACAGATTTGTGCCATCATTGTCTTTATCCTCTTTGGCTTCATTGCCTTCCGCTTCTCGAAGCGCGACGAGCAGAACAGAGTGTGGATAGGTCTGGCTAAGGAGACGGCACACCAGCTTGGTACTCCCACATCGTCACTTCTCGGCTGGTTGGAGTATCTGCGTGGACAGAATGTTGACCCGATGGCGGTGGATGAGATGAGTAAGGATTTGGCTCACCTGATGAAGATTGTCGATAGGTTCTCGAAGATTGGCTCCGAGACACCCCTTATGCCTGCGAATATAAACGAGATTGTCGGCGAGTCGGTGATGTATTTCCGCAAACGAATACCCCGAAACGTTACGCTCGACTATAACGGTCTGGCTATGGCTCCACTCAGAGCCAATATCAATGCGGCACTTTTCGAGTGGGTGGTAGAGAATCTGATGAAAAATTCGCTCGATGCCCTTCAGGGTCGTGGTTCGATTCAAGTGACAATTTCGGGCGACGAGAAGTGGGTGATTATCGATGTGAAAGATACGGGTAAGGGTATTGCCAAGGCCAATTGGAAACGAATTTTCGAGCCGGGCTTTACCACCAAAACGCGAGGTTGGGGCTTGGGCCTTTCGCTCTCGCGCAGGGTGATTGAGGATTATCACCACGGAAAGATTGCCGTTCTGGAATCGGAAATTGGTAAGGGAACAACAATAAGAGTAACCATTAAGCGTCTGTTTGACTGATGATTGAAAGGTGGGATACACTATACTATCAGATGATACCCGACTCGGTGAGGTATGGGGTAGCGGATAGGGCGATGGTTGACTCTTCGCCCGAGCAGCTCACATCCTCCGAGTTGTTTGGTCCTCTGGCAGAGGATGCTACACATCTTGCTCAGTCTCAGCCATTTGTCGATGCGTTGGTCGATAATACGCTCTACCAAACCATTGTGCTTATACTCATTGCTGGCTATATGCTTTTGGTGTGTGCCAATATTCGCTCGATAGCTTCGCTCTTCTCGAGGGAGAGTATGGGTGGCAGCCCGAGTGGCAGGGGTGGAGGCAAAACCTTTACGGCGGCACTCGTTATGGGACTTGTGACAATCACTCTCGTTGGCGTAAGGCTTTCGGAGCAGTTGCCTGCACGCGAACTCGGATGTATGACTCTGATGTTGATGCTCACTGCCGCATGGATTTTTGTGCTGCTTGCGCAACTCGGTCTTGTGTGGATAATTGGCCGTGTGACACTCACCTCAGACCTAAGCTCGGCATTGGTGGCAAGCAAGGCGCAATATTTTTCTCTGGCATCGATAGTTGCCGTTCCTTTGTCGCTACTCTATGTGTTATCGCCCGTAGGAAGCGGTGAGTGGTGGATTTGGATTGCCGGTGTAGTTATAATTTTGGCGGTTTTGATGTTCTTAAAAGATAGTTTTCAACTATTTATGTCAAAAAAAGTTTCGATTTTACATTGGTTTTTGTACCTTTGCTGCGTCGAAATCTGGCCCATAAGCCTTGTTTGGACATTGGTAAATAGATGATTACCAACGGATTAGCGCATATTTTTTAACTAAAATAAGGTCTTTTAAGTTGAAAGTAAACAAGATTTTGGTTTCTCAGCCCAAGCCTGCTATTATTGAGAAATCTCCGTTTTACGAGCTCTCCAAGGAGTTGGAGGTAACCGTTGATTATAAGCCACTTATACGCGTTGAGGGCGTGTCGTTGAAGGAGTTTAGAGGTCAGAGAGTCGAAATTCTCGACCATACGGCGATAATCTTCACTTCACGCACGACGGTTGATAGTTTCTTCAGAATTTGTGAAGAGGCGCGAATCACCGTTCCTGAGAGTATGAAGTATATCTGTCAGACTGAGGCTGTGGCTCTCTATTTGCAGAAATATATTGTCTATCGCAAGCGCAAGATTTCGTTTGCTGACGGGTCGTTTACCAACTTTATCGAGCTTATAATTAAGCACAAGGAGGAGAAGTTTATGTTGGCACTCAGCGAGCCTCATAAGCCCGAATTGCCCGAGACTCTTGCTAAGCTTAAGCTGAAGGTCGATCCCGTTATTCTGGCTCGAACGGTGGCTGCCGATATCTCCGATACTCCACTCTCGGAGTTCAATCTCCTTGCCCTCTACTCTCCTTCGGATGTGAAGGCTCTTGTCGAGCAGACCGATGTGGAGAAGTTGCCCGATGTGGCAACCTTTGGCGAGGGTACTTTGCGTGCGGCACTCGATGCGGGTATGCGAGTTAAGGCGTCGGCTCCCACCCCTGAGGCTCCTTCGATGGTGAAGGCTGTCGAGATTTACGTTAAGCGTCGCGAGGCCGGTGAGCAGATTGAGGATGCAGTACTCAAGACCGATACCGTTAAGGAGGAGTTTATTCGTACCCAGCAGAGCAAATTGGCAAAAAAGACTCGTACTCGTCGTAGCACTGCTGCTGCGAAAAAGTAGTTTTTAGGAGCTGTTATTGAATTTCATTCTATCTCTGAATAATGACAAGTCACACCCTCACACGTGCCGAGCGATTGCGTACACTCGGGGTCATACGTCGCCTCTTCGATAGTGGGCGCAGTGGCTTTGTCTATCCATTCAGATATATCTATTTTGCCGAAGCCGATATGTGTGCTTCGGCAAAACTGCTCTTTTCGGTTCCCAAGCGATTTCATAAGAGGGCAAATCGCCGAAATCTGATTCGTCGTCGAACAAAGGAGGCTTATCGCCTAAGCAAAGAATTGCTGCTCCTATCTCACTCTGCCTCGATAGACCTTGCCCTTATCTACTCCACGAAGGATATGGTCGAGTATCGCCAGATTGAGAAGGCTGTGCGCCGTATTCTTCAGCAGGTGCAGAGTCAGATAATCTCCGAACTTTAGTTGAGTATGCAGACACTTTGGCAAGCTATAAAGCGTGTGTTGGCTCTGCCAATGTTGCTTCTCGTTCGCTTCTACCAACGTTGCATATCACCTTTTACTCCCCCTTCTTGTCGTTTCACACCCACCTGTTCGCAATATGCCATAGAGGCTATTCGTCGTTATGGTCCCTTCAAAGGAGGCTGGCTCACTCTGAAGCGACTCTCGAGGTGTCATCCGTGGGGAGGCTCGGGATATGACCCCGTGCCTTAACTTTACTATTTTGTGTTAAGCGTAAGCTCCTCGATGGCTCGGTGACCTTCATCGCCCAGCGAGAGCGAGTAGTGGTTGACAAACAGCGATATGTGTTTGTCGATAACCTCATCATCCAGCTCCTGAGCGTGGCGCTTTATATAGTCGCGCGACAGGGTAGGATTGTCAAAAGCAAACTCGATACTCTTGCGCAGGATCTGCTCAACGCGCTGTTTCAGCTCCTTGCCCAGCGAGCGACGCACAACTATCGACCCGAGGGGCAGAGGCAGACCCAACTGCTCTTCCCACTCCAAGCCCAAATCCGAAACCAATTCCAAGTCGCGTCGCTGATATACAAACCGTCCCTCGTGAATCAGCACTCCGCCATCATATTCGCCCCGCTCCACAGCCTCGGCAATCTCGGAAAAGAGCCGTGGGTGAAGCTCCTCGACTTCGGGGCGCAGACGTCGCATCAGGGCGCACGCCGTAGTGTGTAGCCCCGGCACGGCTACACGCCTAAGAGGCCTGTCGTACCCCCTGCGCTTGACGAGCAGCGGTCCGTTGCCCCTGCCTAAAGCCGAGCCGCTATCGAGTAGTTCATACTCATCGTCAATCAGTGGCAATATTGCCGAGCTAATCTTTGTCAGGTCGGGAATGTGGGCAAGAGCCTTTTGGTTAAGCTCCTCGATGTCGAAGTAGCTGCACTCCACTTCGACAGCCCCCTCAAGATGGTGGTTGAGCCATCCGTCGAACATAAAAGTATCGTTCGGACAGGGCGAAATGTGAAGTTTAATCATCTTGCAGCTCCTCCTCGAAGTTGGTCTGGGTCAATATCTGTGTGAGGTTTTTCAGTGCCTCCTCCACCTGCCACTCTTCGCGTGGCTCACCAACATAGTTTGATATGGCACGAATCTCGGCAGCCTCGATATCCAAAGCCTCGCATACGGCAAAGAAGGCTGCTCCCTCCATCTGTTCGATTTGAGCCGAGCCGCTCTCCTCACCACAGCGATTTACGGTGTTCGAGCTTACCGTGCGCAGCCTTGTCAGAGGTTCCAGCTCATAGCTTTCGCGATACTGCTCGGGAAGTTGTGCTATTTGCTCTTTTGTGACCTCTACAACCTCGCCTTTGTTGAGTTGGTGGTCGTAGGCACCGGCTATGCCTGCCAAAATCATTAAATGGGGCTTTTTTGCCTTTGCTGCGCGAATGGTGGTGGCTGCCACTGCAGCCATGCCGACACCCGTCACAAAGACAGAGGCTTTGGGATTCTCCATCAAGAATCCCTTAGCCTCCTCTACTGTTGGAAAAAGATATGCTATGCGCATAGCTTGTCACTATTAGTCGCGACCAACGAAAGCCTCAAGCTCGTCGATGGTTACGGGCAACATCTTGTCGCCAATCATGCGGCTGCCATCCTCCGTTACCAAGATATCGTCCTCGATACGTATGCCACCGAAGTCGCGGTATGCATCGAGCTTGTCGTAGTTGACAATGCCTTGGAACTTACCCTCGGCACGACACTTGTCGATGAGTGCGGGGATGAAGTAGATACCCGGCTCGTCGGACATGACGGTTCCGGGCTGTATGCGCCACGCTGCACGATAGATGCAGGTTGCCGAAACCTCAGCACGCTCCTTGATTGACGAGAAGTCGAAGCTGCGCTCGCCAAATGCCTCGCAGTCGTGAACATCCATACCCAAGCCGTGGCCCAAGCCGTGGGGCATAAACATATACATAGCACCGGCAGCTACGGCATCCTCAGCCGTGCCATTCATCAGACCCAACTCTATAAGGCCCTGAGCCAGCGAACGGTAGCACTCGAGGTGAATATCTGTGTGATACATCATTCCGGGACGGATAATCTCGGCAATATGGTGGTGTGTGCGACGTACAATCTCATAAATATCGCGCTGCTTCTGGGTAAACTTGCCGCTTACGGGGTAGGTACGTGTGTGGTCCGAGCAATAGCCCTCGAGCGACTCGCCACCGCCGTCAACCAACAGCAGTCTGCCACTCTCGAGAATGCCGTCTTGATTGAGATTGTGGAGGGTCTCGCCGTGCTGCGACGAGATGGTGGGGAACGATACACCCTGACCCATCGAGTGGGCTATGCCTGCCATTCGACCTGCAATCTCGCGCTCCGATACGCCCGGACGACACATCTTCATCGCTGCGGTGTGCATAGCGTAGCCAATCTTGAATGCACGCTCCAGAGCCTCAATCTCCTCGGGACCCTTCTTCTCGCGCATCTCGGCTACGGCAAACATCAAATCTACCGACTTGTAGTCGTGCAACAGCGAGGGGGTGATGCCCAGCAACTCCGAGAATTGGAGCTTAGTCTCGCCACGATAGATGGGCAAATAGTGAATGTGACGACCCAGTTGAATGGCGCGACGAACCAATCCCGTAAGTTCTTTGAGGGGTGCGGTATGCTCGATTGCTACCTCCAAGCCCATCTCAGCGAGTTTGGGCTGAGGGCCTGTCCAGATTATATCCTCGACGGTGAAGTCGTCGCCGAAGAGCCACTCCTCGCCCGAGTCGGCATCAAGCACACCTACGAGCGAGGGGACATTCAATCCGAAGTAGTAGCGGAATGTGGAGTCCTGACGGAAGTAGTAGGCGTTGTTGGGGTAGTTGTTGGGCGAGTAGGTGTTTCCCGGCAAAAGGATAAGACCGCTGCCAATTCGGCGACGCAGCTCGGCGCGACGATTTTTGTAAATTTCAGGCTTGAACATATTTTGTAGTTTTTGGTTTTTCGATGCTCAAATATAGTGATAAATTGTGAAAGTATCAATACTGCTCACCCATAAATAGAATTTAGCCTGCAATGTTGGCACCTCTTTGGCGACAAATCGAGGGCGATTGGGCTGTTTATGACACAAAGGACCGCCCTGACTCTATTGCGAGTAGGGCAGTCCTTTGTGTTTGAAGAGAGGTTTTCTGCTATGCTTCGCCTAACTTGATGTTGGGCTGTACCTGCTTCGCCGGAATCTCGATTTTACCAATCGAGCTTTCGTAGCGTGTGATGTTGTCCTGAAGCGACATCAGCAGACGCTTGGCGTGTTCCGGTGTAAGTATTATGCGGCTCTTCACCTTAGCCTTTTGCAGGCCGGGAAGCATAGTTGCAAAGTCAAGAATAAACTCCGATGTGGAGTGTGCGATAACTGCAAGATTCGAGTAGTGACCTTGAGCCACCTCCTCCGAAAGCTCGATATCGAGTCCCATCTTTTTTAGTTCTGCCATAGTTTTAATGTATAAGTGTGTTGCTCTTTTCTACTGCAAATTTAGCCATCATTAGCCTATACTTATTTTCTTTGCGCTATAAAGTTGTTGAGTATTTATCAACAATTTGACTTTTTTGCGGGTCTTGGGATGCAAAAATCAAACCTTTGCCCATCGTAGGCTGTTGTTAAGGTTGCGCAATTAGATAAAAATAGCTATCTTTGCTAAGTTCTCTTCCACCTTTTGTCTTGAACTATGAAAAGGTTTCTGCTAATATCCTTCGTGGCTGCTTGCTCGCTGCTCTTTTGCGGATGTAATTATAATCGCAATATCGAGCAGATTGCTCGTGCCGAGAGCTATATCGCCGACTCGGCTCAGCTCTCGCTCCGGATTCTCGATTCGGTCAATCGTCGTAGCCTTATCCTTCCCAAGCATATTGCACACTTCTCGTTGCTCTATGCCGAGGCACAGGCAAAGTGTAGGTGCGATGCTCTTGATAGTGCAACTGTGAGCTGCGCCTACAACTACTTCAAGCACAATGGTAACCCCACGCAAAAGCTCCATGCCAATTACCTTATGGGCTATTTCTACCAACTTCGTGGCGATAATTCGGGAGCTATGTACTACTACACCTGTGGCGAGGAGTTCGTTGAGCAGTGCGACAACGATTTCCTTTGTGGCAGATTGTATAGCTTTATGGGTGGTCTATATGAGCGCAACTACAATTTTTCAAAGAGTCTTGATTGTTTCAAACTCTCATATGATTATTATAGTAAGACTGATTTTGAGCTGCATACCTATTGCGCCCTATGTAGCGTTGCTAGTTCGTTACAGCGTTTGGGTAGATATGATGAGGCTGAGCCTCTTTTGTTGGAGTGTATCGAGTGGGCATACAAAACCAAACCCGAATGGGAGTGTGACGATTTTATCTATCAACTGCTCTTTCTCTATATACATACTGAGCAACATGCCAAACTTCAAAAGTTGCTCGACAGTGACTATATGTCGATGTATGTCGATGACTACCTTAAATATGTAGCAATGTCGTGTTGTGCCGATCATGATGGCAAATTTGATGTGGCATTGAGTTATCTGAATCAAGCCCTATCAAAGTGCAAGAGCAGAGCTGAATCGGCAGTGGTTTTATATAACCTTTATCAACTAAATCAGAAGTATGGGCGTCAAGAAGAGGCAATGAAATACATTGTTCAGTATCAAAAGAACGATAGGGGCATACTCCTGTCTAAACTCTCATCGCCAATATTGGATTCTACGATTGACTACTACAAAGAGCGTTCCATGATTGAGCAAGAGCGACTGATGTACAGTCGTTACAAGATTTGGGTTCTAATTATTGTAGTTGCGGTCTTAGCCATATTTATAGCCTATATCGTTATCCTAAAGCGAAGTCAGTATCTACTCAAACTGAACGATATTATTACCCAATTCGAGCTTCAAGAGCGCGAGCTGTTGGAGCAGAATTTAACCTTAGAGAAGAACAAAAATTTCCTCTTGGATCAAAACTACCAACTCCTCAAGGGCAGATTTGAGTATGTCGAACAAATTAGCAAGGCTCTTTACGAAAAATCGAAAAAGTTGAGTAGTACAACTATTGTCTTTAACAAGATCAGCTCTATATTAGACAATATTAAGATTTCACCATCAGAGAATAGCGAAATCGAGCGTAATGTTAACGGCGTCTATAATAATATTATGGTACGCGCGCGCGAGCAGTTGCCAAAATTCCAAGAGGATGATTTCAAACTTATGTGCTACACTTATGCAGGTTTTTCGACCGGAGCAATATGCTATTTAATCAATATAGAGACCACGCAAATCGCCTATCAACGTCGCTCGCGATTGGTCGAACGTATTAAAAGAGTAAATCCCAGAGATTGCGATGAATTTATAGCCAGGCTAAAGAAACCTGCTGATTTTCAATGAGTTATGTAAGCGGTTGATTATCAACAACTTACAGGCGCGGAAGTTTTTTCTTTCGCGCCCTTTCGTATATTGTTGATAATCAATGGGTTACAAAACGACCGCGGAAGTTTTTTTTTAATCAAAAATTTGGAAAGTAGTAATCAGGGGTAGTAATTTTGCAGTAAACAAATAATCGGGAAATAGACAAGGTTATGAAAAAACTTTTTCTGCTACTATTGGGGACTGTAATTTTTGCGATGCCAATCTTCGCAGATGGCGATGGTGATGGCGATAGCGGTAACGATAATTGGGGAACTATAATACCTATAACTCCGGTGCCGGGTGGAGATGGAGATAACAATGGAGGAGAAGACGATGGTGGCAGTACTCCAACCTTGCCCTCTCCCGGCGTACCTAAACCCACAAGTCTTGGCTATTATAGTAATATAGATGCAACCTACTCGATGGGGGCGGTTCATCTGAACTTTATGGTCGATATGGGGTCGGCATTTGTTACGATAGTCAATCGCACAACGGGCGAGCAGTGGATAGATATGGTCGATGCTTCGCGTAGTGCAACCATCGAAATCGACACCGACAACCGTGCGGGCAGCTATATGATTGTTATCGAAACCGAGCTTTGTGGTTCCTACTACGGATATTTTGTACTTTAGTATATATAAATAAAGTAAAAACCCTTTGTTTTTGGTTGCTTGGGGTTTGCAATCCTGACCGAAAATATAAGAGGTGGAGTTATTAACTAAAATTGATTATTGCATAGTGGAGATTTCAACTTAGCTCGGCGCAGGGCATCGGGAGATTCA
>CAZFQU010000039.1:0-4769 GCA_964521245.1 uncultured Alistipes sp.
AGCAATGATTGTGAGCGAACCCTTCTCTTCGGTGTTACGCGCCGCACCGAAGAAGCGTTTGGGCTTGTGCAGTGCATTGGCGTCAACACCACCCGAAAGGACCTTGCCCGATGCTGGTTGCACAGAGTTGTAGGCGCGGGCCAGACGTGTGATAGAGTCGAGGAAAATCACCACATCGTGACCACACTCGACCATACGTTTTGCCTTCTCCAAGACCATTTCGGCAACCTTAACATGGCGCGATGCCTGCTCGTCGAAGGTCGAGGCCACAACCTCAGCCTTGGCATTGCGTGCCATCTCGGTAACCTCCTCGGGTCGCTCGTCGATGAGCAGAACGATGATATATGCCTCGGGGTGGTTGTCGGCAATGGCGTTGACAAGAGACTGCATAAGCATTGTTTTACCCGTCTTGGGCTGTGCTACAATCAATGCACGCTGACCCTTGCCAATGGGCGAGAAGAGGTCAACAACTCTGTTCGAGAGGGTGTTGTGTCCGTTGCCCGTAAGGTTGAACTTCTCGCTCGGGAAGAGCGGTGTCATATACTCGAACTGCACTCTGTCGCGCACATAGTCGGGACTCAGTCCGTTGATGTCGTTAATCTTTACAAGGGGGAAGTATTTCTCGCCCTCGCGCGGAGGGCGTATCGAACCCGACACCGTGTCGCCAACCTTCAATCCAAAGTGTTTGATTTGCGAGGGCGATACATATATATCGTCGGGCGAATTTAGGTAGTTGTAATCTGCCGAGCGAAGGAAACCATAACCGTCGGGCATAATTTCCAATACACCTTCGCCCTCGATTTCGCTCAAGAAGTCATCTTTGGTGATAACCTCTTCGTGTTCGCGTTGCTCGTTGATTCGCTGGGGTTCGGCGGGGCGTTCAACCACAACACTCTGAGTCTCATGCTGCTCAGTAGGCTCCTTGACTCTCTCCTCGGTGGGTTCAGGCTCCTGCTTGTGGTGATTGTCGGTGTGGTTATCGGTGTGATATTCGCTTTTCGGACGACGACCCCTGCGCTTGGGAGCGTGTTGATTCTGAGGGGTATAGGATGTCGGCTCAGAAGTTGTCTTAGGCTCCTCCTGCTTATCCTCTTCGCTTGTTTTATCCTCCTTAACATCCTCCTTCGTAGCCTTGTTCTCCTCCTCGGCTGCAGATTTGTTCTCCTCTTCAGAGATAGGAGTAGGGATTTCTATTCTCGTTATGCGACGACGGCGACCGCGGCGAGGCTGCTCCTCGTCTGTGGGCTGAGATATCTCCGTGCGAGGCTCCTGTGTAGGCTGCTCGGCGGGGGTAGAGTCGCTATTTGAGTCTGATTCGTTGTTTGCAACACCCGAAATCTCGGCTATGAGTTCGCTCTTCTTTTTGGTCATAATGTATTTTATGCCAAAGGCTTTGGCAATCTCTCTGAGTTCGGCAAGGGATTTACCCTTGAGCGTGTCCATCTCCTGCATAATATGCTTTTGATAATGTTGTTTTGATTAGTTGAAGGGTATCGGTCGATAACCCATTTTTGAAATCTGAATGCAAAGATAATGAAAAAGTTGAGAAAATCGGCTTTCGAAGCGAAAATATTTGCTTTCGAAAGCCGATATTACAATCTTTATCTTAAAACAATCTATTTTTTCGACTATTCGCCCTCTACTCGGCATCCGCGGAAGTGAAACTTCTCGCGCGAGACCTCCTCCGAGAAACAGTAGTAGGTAATCTCTGCCGAGGAGAGCAACTCGCCCCCGAGCAGCAACGAAGTGCTAAGTGTGACGAAATTGCGCTTCTGCTCCTTGAGGCGGGCGCGAATCTCTAATTGATGCTGCTGACCCGTAGGTACGGGCTTGCGATACTTAATGTTGAGGTTTGTGGTCATTGCCGAGAGTTGCAGTTTGCGCGATATATACCAGCCGCCAATCTCGTCCATAAGTGTAGCCTGTATGCCACCGTGCAGGGTTTTGAGCCAACCCTGATAATTGTCGTCGGGTCGCCACAGCGAAACTACATCATCGCCATCCTCCCAAAAATCCATCTTCAAGCCCCAAGGATTACTCTTGGCGCACGCAAAACAATTATAACCCTTATCGGTAAGGTCCTCCCACGGATTTATTATCTTTTTCATTTTGTCAAATGTTGTTATACCTAAATTATTTATGGTAATTATATATAATTTTACACTCGGTGTAAAATTACCGCTTTTCAGCCGTTAGGCTGACCAAGTCCCCTGCCCGAGGCGGGGGATTTAGGGGGTGGGTCAGCAACTAAAACCACGGCGTAACGCCGTGAATTGGCAGCAGCCCGAAGCGAACATTGTTCCCTATCGTGTAATTTCGTATATAAGCACCTTATTTATATCTCTTTTAGTGGTTGCACTTACACTTGCAATCGCCGTCGCCGTGATGCCCGAGTATGGTGTGAGGTATGTGTCCGTGCGAAATAATCTGTATCGGGCAGTTGTAGTTCAGAAGTTGCTCCTCGGTTATTATGTTCGAGTTGTGGCGGTGGACAGTGCGATTTACACACACAATCTCCTTCACGACCGAAGTTATGGTGCCTACATCGTGCGACACCATCACAATAGCCATACTCTTGTTCAGCTCCTGCAACAAAGTATATAGCTCGTTCTCGAAACGATTATCGACAAAGTTAGTAGGCTCGTCGAGAATAAGCAGTTTGGGTGAGGAGATTATCGAACGACAGAGCAGTGCGCGTTGCATTTGTCCGCCCGAAACTTCGCCTGCCGAACGTTTTGCCACATCCGAAATATCTGCCATCTCTAAAAGTTGGTCAACACGCTTGAAGTCGGAGCGACCATATCGCCCAAAGAAACCCTTATGCGACTGTAATCCCGAGAGTACAATCTCGCGTATGGAGATTGGAAAGCTGTTGTCGAAATGGCTCTGCTGTGGCATATAGCCAATCAGCGGTTTGCTCCCCGAAACACATAGTTGGGGACTATACGTAATCTCGCCTCGGTAGGGTAGTATGCCCATAATCGCCTTGACGAGGGTGCTTTTACCTCCGCCGTTTGGACCTATGATACCCAAAAAATCGCTACTGTCGATGGTCAGATTTACCCCCTCCAAAGCGCGGTGATTATCATAATCGACCGATACATCTTTCAGCTCAACAAGTTTCATCTCCCGATACTTAAGATTTACTCCTCGAATGCGAGGTTGGTGAAACGTTCAATCTCTGCCATGATGTCGTCGGCAAGGGGGTCGATGGTAATGCTCTCAGCCCCAATATCCGAAGCTATAACCTCAACGCACGATGCGGGGAATTGGCTCTGGTAGAATATCTTAGTTACTCCACGAGCCCTTGCCCACTCAATAATCTGGGCAATACGCTTGGCCGAAGGCTCCTTACCCTCGCTCTCGATAGCTACCTGCTCGATGTTATAGTGGCGCGAAAGGTAGCTGAAGGCGGGGTGATAGATTGCAAACTCACGGTGGCTGCTCTGCTCAATCTTCTCCTTCAGACGACTATCCAACGAGTCGATTTTAGATGTCAGCACGGTAGCCCTCTCTCTGTAACACACCGAGTCGGGGTAGTCTGCCATAAGGCGTGAGGAGAGGTTCTCCACCATCAGCCTCAGCTCGGCGGGCGAGGTCCAGATATGCGGGTCGATGCCGTGTGTGTGGTGTCCGCCACAGTGCGAACAACTGCCGGCAATAGGCTTTATGCCTTCGCTCAGCGCAAGAATGGTGCAGCCCTGATTTAACTTTGAGGTTAAATTCTGCTCGAAATCGAGCAGTCCTATGCCGACAACATACCTCGAGCGACCAAGCTCGGAAAGTTGTTTGGCAGTAGGCTCGAAACTCTCGGGCGATGCTCCCGCAGGTACAAGAACCCTAACCTCGAAATCGTTACCAACCACCTCTTCGACAATGCTCTTAAGAGGCTGAATCGTAACATATATTATTCTATCCTTCGCTTCGTTACGCGATGTGCCTGTGCAGGATACAACAGCTGCCAATAATGAAAATAAAAATATTATTCTTCTCATAACCAATGTGTTGGATGCAGAGTAGGGTAGTCTGCTAACACTTTTTGAGCAAATTCCTAACCCTGTTGCGATTGTGCAAAGGTAAGAAAAATGTCTATTTTCTGTAAAGATTAAAAAAAAATTTCTACCTTTGTAGATGCTTTACATTAATTAGAGATAACTTTTAACTTTAAAAATCCTTATAATTATGAAGAAATTATTAACACTTGTTGTGGCTGTCGTAATGTCAGTATGTGCTGCCTATGCTCAGACACCTGTAAAGTATCATGGCGAGATTGACCTCGGCTATGGTATCGGTACCGGTGCGTATGGTCAGTCGCGTGCCTCGTTGCACACTATTCAGGGAGCAAAGCTCGGTGATCACTTCTCGACCGGTTTGGGTCTGGGTCTTGATTTCTATCCCGAGACTGAGCGTGTTGATATGATTATCCCTGTTTATGTTAACCTTAAGGGCTATATCCCCGTAGGTGAGATTTTCAACCTCTATGCATCGTTCGATTTGGGCTATGGTATCGGTGCAACCAATGATGTAGCAGGTCTGTCGGGTCTGTATTGCTGCCCCGCAATCGGTTTGCAGGCTGATATCTTCAAGGTGCAGCTCGGTTACAACATACAGCAGCAGGTTCGTGGCTCGGGCCTCGCAATGAATATGGAGGCGATACAGATTAAGGTTGGTATCGTATTCTAATTTTTTTCGATTTAGATTTTTCGATTTTATGCGGTAAATTCCGCACATCCCTCGTAAGCCACCAATGGGACGTACATCGAGTACTA
>CAZFQU010000039.1:4869-18485 GCA_964521245.1 uncultured Alistipes sp.
CCCATCGGTGGCTTTCTTTACGATGTGTGGAATTTCCTCGCCTAAAATCAAAAAAATGGTTGCGGTTCTGAGGGTCATTTCCCCATCCTAAATAAAACTCGAATGGGACGTACATCGAGTACTACCCATCGGTGGCTTTCTTTACGATGTGTGGAATTTCCTCGCCTAAAATCAAAAAATGGATGCAGTTCTGAGGGTCATTTCCCCATCCTAAATATCCCCATCACCTCCAAACACCATTACAAGACGAAATAATATGATTGAATTTTTGGAACATTATAACCTTGTTGGATTAACAATTGGCATAGCAACCTTCCTTATTATCGGGCTGTTTCACCCGCTGGTAATCAAGGGCGAGTATTACTTTGGCGTTGGATGCTGGTGGGTATTTTTGTTTATGGGAATAGCTGCTATTATCGGCTCGGTTATTGTCTCGCATATCCTTCCTTCGACACTACTTGCAGTGTGGGGAGCATCGTCGCTTTGGTCAATAGGCGAACTCTTCGAACAACGTCGCAGGGTGCAGCGTGGCTGGTTCCCTCAAAACCCCAAACGAAAAAAGTAGGGTAGTCATTAGATATTTAATAATGGTAATTATATACAGTTTACGCTTGTTGTAAAATTCCCGCTTTCAGCCGTTAGGCTGAAAAAGTCCCCTGCCTGAGGCGGTGGATTTATGGGGCAACAACTCAAACCGCGGTGTTGCGCCGTGAATTGGCAGCAGCCCGAAGTGAACAATGTTTCCTGAAATGTATATTATATTTCCACTGCTGAAAATCAGTAAGTTACGCGCGTGGAAGCCGGCAGTGGTTTGTACTTACTACAAACCACTGCCGATTTATTGGTGCCAATAATTATTTATTCCATCTCTTCGGGGATTTTCACTATTTCGCTGTACGCATATAAGATTAACCTTTTTGGGAAATGGTATAACAAGAACTACTCGCGTTGTTCAATAATTTGCAAATTAAATTATTACTCGCATTTGTCTAAAAGTCGCTACCCTCAGTAAATTTAACATAATGTACATTATATTTCATTCGTAGATAGAATAAAATGGGGTAGTTTAAGTCGGATTTTAACTCTCTGAGAATCGCGTAAAATATTTTTTGTTGGTTGTTGCTCGAAAAAAATGATTTTTGAGGCGACAGCTTTGGACGAGTTTTCAAATAGCGTCGAAGATTTATTGATTTACTCGTCAGTCAAGAGCAGGCTTAACAGACAAGTTGTCGTTAAGCCAAACAAAACCTAAAGGCGACAGTTTGCCATAGCATTGTGATCGGGCTCTCTACGATTACACATCCATAATTGACATATTATGAACCCTCTTCATTGAGTAACCCTTATAGTCAGAAGGTCTTAGCTATTATGCTTATAGTAGTCGGTATGGCGTTTGATCCAATGCAGAGCGACATAGACCATTGGCGTACCAAACAGAGCCTCGATTACGAGCTTAGAGGTGTATTGTACGAGAATCATCGACACCAAATCGCGGGTTGAAACAACTCCCAAAAAACCAATCAATACGAAGGGCAGAGAGTCGAATATGTAGCCGATGGCAGAGCTGCCGATTGTGCGTATCCAAAGCCATCGGCCGTGAGTTTTTCGCTTGATTTGAGCCATAAACCAAGCGTTAGAAAGCTCTCCGAGCAGGAATCCCACCAAGGAGCCTAATACCAAGCGTGGCACATAATTGAAGAGGTGGTTATAGGCTTGAGCCGACTCTTGAAGATAGTCGGGCGAGGGCAGCCATACGCCGAACTGGGTGCAAACGACCATCAGCAAATTACAGATGAAGGTGAGTAGGATTACCCTGCGAGCTGTACGAAAGCCCCACAACTCGGTCAACAGGTCACCCAGCATATAGGCAAAGGGAAAGGTGATAGTGCCGGCGTCGAAACATATCAGATCGAACAGACATATTACCTTGACCGCCATAATGTTGGAGATCAGATAGAGGGTTACGAATATACTCGTAATAATGAGCAGTAGTTTATGGCTGCTCATTCGGTTTTTGATAGGGTTTTCCGATACCTTACGCATAAAATGCACTCAATTTATGGCAACAATACGTTTTGTTGTCGCCGCAAAGGTAGGCAAAAAAATACACTCGCCCAATGAGGTCTCTGAATTTTAGTTGTGAAAATAGCTAATAGTACCTTATTATATATAAGGCGTATGCTCAAAGTAAAATCCTACTTAAAGCATACGCCTAAACTTTTTTAAGGGAGGTTCTAATAAAAGCGAAGGACAGAAGATTGTTGCCGCTGTGCGAAACAAAAACCGATTAGCGTTTGGGGGTGAAACTCTCGAAACTATGGTCGGCATAGAGTACGATGACTCTGACCACGTCGCCTCGCTCGCTGATTCGTGCGACCATATCGTTTGTCGGAATTTGACTTTCGCCTCCGGCTTGTCGCTCTACATTCGGTGCGGTTTGCTGTGTGGAGGCAGATGTTCTTTCTTGACCATCGCTCGGATTGTTGACCGCTGCATCGGCAACAGAAATCACACTGCCATTGTCGGCAGGGTTGGTGGTGGAGCGCAACATTTCGCCCGTACCAAAGAACAGCCAATCGGGATTCAAATCAGGAAAACGTTGAAACATCTTCTGCAACAACTCGAACCCGGGCTTGCTTCTGCCCGATAGAATATGCGATATGTTTCCCGGCTGAGTTTCGAGTATCTCTGCCAGACGACTTTGCGTATAACCCTTACTTGCTCTAAAAATCTCGAATCTATCCTTCATTTGGCTAATTTTTTACAAATGTACTCATTTTTATTTTATTAAACAAGAAAAATCTACATTTGTAAATTGTTAACAACTCAACCCGATGTTTACAAGTGTAAATAGAAATAAAAAGTTAAAACTTTAATTAGCAATTATATCTATTAAATTCCATATAATTTGCGTAACTACACGATAAATCAGCTATTTATACAGAAATAATCCTCAAAATACCCCTAAACCCCTAAAATGGGCGCCTTAATCTCTTGTGTTATTAAATTAAATTCTTGTTGATTTTTATAACGCACGATGTTTCGAGTAGTTACATCAATAAGTTCAATGAATAAATCCAGCGTAAAACAGCCTAAAATGGAGATTATACCACCGCCTCGGGTTGATTTACAAAAGTACAATATTAACATTATTAACAATAGATTTAGGTTTACAAAAGTTAAAATCAACAATAATCAACCCTTGATTTTGTTTTTACATTTGTAAACCACCCTGCTCTTGCGAAGGATTTTTTACTGATTTTTTTGTTTTTCGAACAACTGATGCTAAAAACTTTTCAACACCCTGAATTTTGCTTATATTATGTTAAATTAAGGGTATAAAAATAGCCGCATTTAGCGGCTATCTAATTGGCGGTAAATGTGTTGTCGTTTTGTAAACTATACCCTATCGGCTCAACTTTTCTGCGATATTTTTGAACTCATCTGGAGTAAGTTTGAGCTTTTCGCGGTGAAAATCTACGTCGTTTTCCTGCGAAATAGGGATAAGATGGATGTGTGCGTGGGGAACTTCGAGTCCTAAAACTACCACTGCTACCCTCTTGCACTCTATTTCGCGCTTGATTTTCGAGGCCACCTGCTTGGCAAATACCATCATTTCGCCAAGCAACTCGTCATCAAGATCGAAAATATAGTCGGTTTCCTGTTTGGGTACTACCAATGTGTGGCCCTCCTTGAGGGGATTGATGTCCAAAAATGCAAAGAATTTGTCGTTCTCTGCAACTTTGTAGCAGGGGATTTCGCCTGCTATGATTCGTGAAAAAATTGTTGCCATACCTATTTATTTGTTTATGTTAGTTTCTTGACTCCGGGGGCTGCCCTGCTCCGACGGGGATAATGCGCGCCTGTTTTCGTGTATTCCTGCCATTATAACGCCAATCGTAAGGGTGAGGCTGGTGAGTGTAATCCACCACTCTTCAAACCCTGTAATACAGGCGTATATGAGTATGGTCACATATATTGGCAAGATAATACCACAAAGTATATACCCTATGCGGAGATTTCGTTTGAGCTTTTCGGGATTGAATACCGCTTGTTTCCACCGTAGCTCTTCGGGTGTCTGTTTTCGGCTCTGTTGCATGACTCGTATTTCTAAAGGTTACTCCTCCTCTTTGAATTTGGGGTTTAATATCTCCGACCACACAACAGCCTTTCTAAGGTCGAAATCGCCGGTTAATGGGTTGTTTTCGGCTGTTTTAACCTCGGTTTTGGGATGGGTAGGCTCAACAGCTCGGGGTTTTGTCTTGTTGTTTGATATACGCTCTTCTTCTGCTATAATATCCTCTTGACTGTCGGGGTGCATCCTCTGAGGTTCTACCCTATTGGGTCTGACGGTTTGCCCTAAAAGCTCGCGTAGCTCTTTAGGAAAATCCTCCATAGGGTCGTACTCCTGTTCCTCGACTGAGGTTTGTGGTTGTTGGCGTTTGCCGCTGAATAGGTATATGACAATCAGTATCAACGTTACTGAGAGAGATAGGAACGTACTCATATCTATTGACTTATCTTTCGTTTAACACTCTCCATTCCCTTGATTTTGCGTATGTTGTCCATAACGCTGTTGAGTCCGGCGGTGTCCTTTACGTAGAGGCTTATGCTGCCTTCGAATATGCCGTCGTGGCTCTGGATTGATATCTCGCGCATATTGATATTGAAATATCCGCTTACCACCGATGCTAAGTCGAGTAGTATGCCCATACGGTCTATGCCTCTGATGGTTATGGTTGCAAGGTGGTGTATGGCTTTGTGTTTAGACCACTTAATCTCCTCTTTTACAATGTTTTGACCGAATTGACTCGCCAGACGATTTAGCTCGTCGCAGGTCGATTTGTGAACGGTAATCTTGCCTGTCTTAGGGTCGCGGAAACCGACAACGCTATCGCCCGGGATGGGACGACAACACTCGGCAATGATAAACTGTTCCTCGTCATCGGGAAGCTTATCGCTGTCGGGCAGGGTGTCGTTATCTCCGTCTTCCAACTCGTCATTCTTCTCCTTGTCGTTGAGAAAAAGAGTCCAAAACTTGAGCAATTTTTTAGTTGAGTTGCTCTTTAGAACTTTCTCTAAATCATCGAGTTTGATGATTCCCGCACCTATCTTGCTGTAAAATTCTTCTTTGTTCGTGCAGTCGTATGCGGGTATGATTTTGCGCAAGACCCTACCGCTGAGGTTGATATCCAGTTGTTGCATCTTCTCCTCAAGGATACTCATTCCGCGCTCCATATTGTTCTGTTGTTCGCGTTTGAGGAATCCTTTGATGGCCTGCTTTGCCTTGGTTGTTGTAGCCCAATCGAGCCACTCGGGCTTGGGGCGCGAGTTGTCGGCAGTGATAATTTCTATCTGGTCGCCGCTATTCAGAGGTTTGGTCAGAGGTTCAATCTTGTGGTTAATCTTGGCGCATATTGCTCTATTGCCAATCTTGGAGTGTATTTCATAGGCGAAGTCCAAAGCGGTGGCGCCATAGGGCAACTTGCGCGACTCTCCCTTTGGTGTAAACACCAGAATTTCAGAGGTGTATAACGATAACTTGAAGTTGTCGAGGAAGTCGATAGCACTCTCCGTATCGGAGTTTAGTGCCGTTCTGATTTTCTTGAGCCAACGGTCAAACTCATCTTCGTTCTGCGATATGGTCGCCTTCTTGTATTTCCAATGTGCAGCAAAGCCACGTTCGGCTATATCCTCCATACGCTGGGTGCGTATCTGCACTTCGACCCACTCGCCGTCGGGACCCATAACCGTTGAATGCAGTGCCTCGTAACCGTTGTCCTTTGGGTTCGAAATCCAATCTCTGAGGCGGTCGGGTTTGGGGGTGTAAAGGTCGGTTATCGACGAATATATCTGCCAACATTGTGTCTTTTCCGAGGGGAATGGCAGGGGCTTAAAGACTATGCGAATGGCAAACAGATCGTAAATCTCTTCGAAGGGTATCTGCTTGCGTTGCATCTTGCTCCATATCGAATATATGCTCTTTACTCTACCCGAAATCTCGTAGTCGATTTTGTCGCGATTCAGAGCTTCGATTATAGGCGAGTTGAAGCGGTCGATGAACTCCTTGCGCGAAGCATTGGTGTCGGCAAGTTTGCGCGATATTTCTGCGTATTGCTCGGGGAATCGATACTTCATACATAAATCCTCGAGTTCGCTCTTGATGGCGTGCAATCCTAATCGATAGGCAAGCGGGGCAAAGAGGTAGATCGTTTCGCTGGTGATTTTAATCTGCTTGTTCAGAGGCATATATCCCAGCGTGCGCATATTATGCAGGCGGTCGGCAATCTTGATGAGTATTACCCTCACATCGTCGGAAAGGGTCAGTAGTACCTTGCGGAAGTACTCGGCCTGCTCCGAGGTGTCGGCGTTAAATACACCCGACATCTTGGTCAGACCATCAACCATCGATGCTATCTTGGGTCCGAATATGCGCTCGATATCCTCTACCGTGTAGTCTGTATCCTCGACCACGTCGTGCAACAGGGCGGCGATGACCGACTTTACACCCAAACCAATCTCATCGACAACGATTTGGGCAACCGCAATAGGATGTAGCAGGTATGGTTCGCCCGAACGGCGACGAATACCTGCGTGAGCCTCCTTAGAGAGGAAAAAAGCACGTTTGATGCGGTTCCAATCCTCGTCGCTCTTGCATATATTGGTGCAGGAGTAGAGGAGCTTATCCCACTTCTCGGCTATGAGTTTTTCATTCTCTGCGGTGTAGTTCATTGTTAAACTCCTTTATGGGACAGTCGGTTTCAAACCGGCTGTCCCATCCTTACTACTATATTAAAACATTTAAGAAAAACGCTCTTTTCTTTTTTTTAGCCAGACCGGGTCCTCTGCCTGATGATTGAGGGTTATTCGCCCTGCTCTTTCATTGCTTGGCGTACCTTAGCCTCAATCTCCTCGCGCATAATCGCATCGCCAATCAGACGCTCCTTGACCGAGTCTCTACCCTGTCCTATCTTCTGCTCGCCGTAAGAGAACCACGAGCCCGACTTCTTGATTACTCCATAATCCACGCCAAGGTCGATAATCTCGCCGATTTTCGAAATACCCTCGCCGAACATAATATCGAACTCTGCCTTCTTGAACGGAGGAGCCACCTTGTTCTTTACAACCTTTACGCGGGTGCGGGTGCCGAGTTGCTCGTCGCCATCTTTGATGACCGACACGCGACGTATATCCAGACGTACCGATGCGTAGAACTTCAGTGCATTACCACCTGTTGTGGTCTCGGGATTGCCATATACAACACCAATCTTGTCGCGCAGCTGGTTGATGAATATGCAGACAGTCTTGGTTTTCGATATCGAAGAGGTCAACTTTCTGAGTGCCTGCGACATAAGTCGAGCCTGAAGACCCATCTTCGAGTCGCCCATCTCGCCCTCGATTTCGGCTTTGGGGGTAAGTGCAGCTACCGAGTCGATGATAATGATATCGATAGCACTCGAGCGAATCAACGAGTCGGCAATCTCAAGAGCCTGCTCGCCGTTGTCGGGTTGCGATATGAGCAGGTTGTCCACATCCACTCCCAACTTTTTGGCATAGAAGCTGTCAAAGGCATGTTCGGCATCAATAAATGCTGCTATACCTCCAGCCTTCTGAGCCTCGGCTATGGCGTGTATGGCAAGGGTGGTCTTACCCGACGACTCGGGACCATAAATCTCTATTACGCGACCCTTGGGATAGCCGCCTACACCGAGTGCCATATCGAGCGTAATCGAACCTGTGGGAATTACCGGAACATCCTGAACCTCACTGCTGTTCATACGCATAATCGAGCCTTTGCCGAAGTCTTTTTCAATCTTCTCCATTACCGCATTCAAGACCTTGAGCTTGTCTGCGTTTACTTGTACTTTCTCTGCCATTTCTTCTATTTTTTTATTTTTACTTTTTAACTTGCTCGTTTAAGCTCCCCTTGGTTTTCGGGGCTATTTTCTTGGAGCTTTAGCTGCCGAGCGAGGCATCGGGTAGCGTATGACACGTGCATCGAGTGCGCGGTCGGGATAGGGGCTCCAATTTTTTACTGCGCTGTTGCCTATGTCGAGCTTGAATTTGACCTTCTGCTGTGGCTTTTGGAAGTACTCTCTTATGGGAGTCATACTTCGTTGTGCCGCCTGATATCTTTGCTGCTCGGTGCGAGCTTTCTCTTCGCGCAGCATCGACTGCCACGTTATGGTGCGCTCGAAGGGTATTCCTCGCTCGGGAAGGTACTTTAGCGGACGGTCGAGTATGCTCTCCGCAGCTAAGGGTGTAAACCTTCCGCTGAACTCCTGAGCCGCAACTTCGCTGCCAGGCAGTAGTGCTATCCCCAATATGAGTGCCGACTTGAATTTCATAGGTCAAATTTCTACACCGAAAAATTACTCTCAAAGATAGGAATAAATTTTTAGATTTCAAAATAACCTCTCTGCTTAGCCTGCTACCCTGCCATTACTCTCAGCTGCAGTTGACTCAAGAAATTTTGTGCCGAATGGTTGAGCCTGCGTCGGCACTCCGGACAGCGTATGGGATGCTCTGTGTCAATTACTGCACGCTCCGATAAACCACCCTTGGTGCCATAGCTGCTACTCAGGGTGGTTGCTTTGCCACAATGAGGACAGATAATTACGCTCTTTGCTTCCATAGTTTTAATCTCTTTAGGTTTTGTTCCACGATGCAAAGGTATTGCCCCCGAGTGACAACTTGTGACACAGATTAAAAAATGTGATTAAAGTTGGTGCAACTGGCTAAAAATATTTGCGAATGTAGTCTTTGATATACTCCTTAAGTGGCTCGGAATCAATAATTTCGATATCCTCTTTAAGACCTATGACAAAGCGTACTACACCCGACAGATTGGCTACGTGAGTGGAGAGCAGATAGCTCCCCTCGTCGAGTTTTGTGACATCTTGTTCGGCGAGCGGATACTCCTCTATGAGTAGGTTGTATGCTCTGAGTCCGAGTTTGAGTTTTATCTCGATATCGCCATCTCCGCTCATACGAAATACGTCGCTCTTGCCTTTCTTGTGGTGTTGGGCATACTGCCAAGGTTGCGGCTCGACCTCTACGCTGCTTATGCGCGAGGTTTTGAACAGCTTGCAACTATGGCTCTCGGTGTCGTAGCACCACACCTGCACGTAGTTTGTGGTGAAGGCAAAAGGCTCGACATGGCGGTCGCGTGTGAGTCCTCCGTGCGAGGAGCGATAGCCCTTCAGAATTACGCTCTGTTGTTGCTCGATGGCCTCGATGAGCGAATGGACTATACCCGATACACGACCCTTGACCACGGTATCTGCCAAAATCTTGTTGTCGTAAACCGAGTAGAGTTTGCGCTTTAGGTTCTGTTTCAGTACGTTGTTATCGTCAACGCTTTCGATGGCTCGCTTTAGAATTACAGCCTCCTCTTCGGTGAAGTGTACCAGAGTCGATATATCCTTGAAGTGTGGCGACTCCTTGTCTAAACGTATATAGTCGCCCGATTTTTTGATTACAAACCCGGCTTCGCGGAAGGTATCGATGTAGCGATAGATTGTTCGGCGCGACATATCGAGCCTTGCAGCCAACTCATCTACCGTGTAGGAGGTGTTGGCAGTCAACATCTTCATCAGTCTTAACAGGCGTTCAATCTTCGGCTGGTCCATATCGAAGCGTAGGTTTGATTTGTAGTTGCGAAAATAGTAAAAAAACGGCTGTCGGGCAAGTTTTTTGGTTCCGACAGCCATTTAGTGGTATCTTGTTTGTGTTTACAGGCGGCGAAGTTATGCCGTGACAAGCTTTTCAATCTCTTCCATCTGGTGTCTGAGCTGCTTGTCAGTCTCCAAAAGGTTGGATATGGCCTTGCACGAGTGAAGTACCGTAGCGTGGTTTCTGCCACCGATAGCTGCGCCGATAGCAGCCAAAGGAGCCTTCGTGTGTTGCTTAGCTAAGTACATAGCTATCTGTCGAGCTTGGGCAATCTCGCGTGTACGCTCTGTTGACTTAAATCTCTCGCGGTCAATATTCAGATAGTTGCACACGATTTCTATGATATGCTCGATGGTAATCTCCTTCTGGTTCATCTGCACATAGACCTTCAGGATATCCTTTGCCAGCGAGGTGGTAATCTTTCTGCCCATAAAGGTCGTGTTGGCAACCAGCGACGATATGGCACCCTCAATCTCGCGGATGTTGGCAGAGATGTTCTCAGCTAAGTAGCTAACCACCTCATCGGAGATAGGTATCTGCAATTTAGCCATCTTGGCGCGGATAATCTTTACCTTGGTCAGGTAGTCGGGAGTCTGAATCTGAGTTGTAAGTCCCCATTTGAAACGGGTGATGAGTCGCTCCTCGATATCCTTAAGTTCAACGGGTGGCTTATCCGATGTGAGAATAAGCTGCTTACCCGTCAGGTGCAGGTGGTTGAAAATGTTGAAAAAGACGTTCTGGGTGCCGGGTTTACCCGTTAACTCCTGAATATCGTCGATAATCAACACATCGACCATTTGATAGAAATTGATAAAATCATTTAACTCACCCTTCTTTTCGCTCAGATAGGCTCTCTGGAACTGTGCCTGAAATTTGTTCATCGACACATAGAGTACCTGCAACTCAGGATGACGCTCCGTAATCTCGTGGCCGATAGCCTGTACTACGTGAGTCTTGCCCAATCCCGAATCACCATATATATACAGTGGGTTGAAGGGGTTGTTTCCGGGGTTTATTGCCACAGCCATACCTGCCGAGCGTGCCAAACGGTTGCAATCGCCCTCGATAAAGCTCGAAAACTTGAGCTGAGGGTTCAAATTGGGGTCGATTTTAACACGACGCAGACCGGGTATTGTCAGCGGATTATAATTTTGTATATTTGCAGTATCGGTCTGGTTGACAATTTTACGTATTCCGGTGGTGTCAACCTCCACATCTTGTTTGATTTGGGGCTTGGGAATAGCGTAAAACAGCTTTGTTTGCTCGCCGTATATGCGCGATATGATAGGTCTTAAAAATTGGATATAATTTCTATCTATCTGCTTGACATAGTTGGCGTTAGGTACACGCAGACGAAGTGTCAGTCCATCGAACTCAAGGGGTACGATAGGCTCGAACCACTTCGAGAACTCCTCCTCGGAGGTTTGCTCTCGCAAGTGGGCAAGGCACTCCTGCCACATATCTTCATATGTTTGCGTTTGCGTGTTCATTTTTAGGTTGTATGTCTGGGGTTGTTTCCTTTTGACAGCACAAAGTTGTAAATAATTTTCTAAAAACAAATTTGTTTTTCGTTTGGAAAATTAAAAAAAAAGTTTATGGCCGTATGTTCCGAAAAAATGGCTTGAAAATTTAAGTCATTGATATTTAGTAATTGAAAAAAAATGAGTATATTTGCGTATAATATTTTTGATACAGAACTTAATTTAATCATAAATAAAATTTATAGGCTATGGCAAATGAATTAGAACAGCAGGTGTTAGCTAAGGCTAACCTATGGCTCGAGGGTAATTATGACGCCGAAACTAAGGCTAAAGTTAAATGGTTGATTGAAAATGACACCAAAGAATTAGTCGAGAGTTTTTATAAGGATTTGGAGTTTGGTACGGGTGGCCTGCGTGGTATTATGGGCGTGGGTAGCAACCGTATGAACATCTACACCGTGGGTGCGGCTACTCAGGGCTTGGCAAACTATCTGAAGAAGAACTTCGAGGGTGAGAAGATTCGTGTAGCCATCGGTCACGACAGTCGCAACAACTCGCGCCTCTTCTCGGAGCGTGTAGCCGACATCTTTGCGTCGAACGGTTTTGAGGTATTCCTCTTCGAGAGCCTTCGTCCCACTCCCGAGCTTAGCTTCGCAATTCGCGAACTCAAGTGTCACTCGGGTGTTGTTGTGACTGCATCGCACAACCCCAAGGAGTACAACGGCTATAAGGCATACTGGACCGACGGTTCGCAGGTGACAGCTCCCCACGACAAAAATATCATTGCCGAGGTGGCTAAGATTACCGAGGTTGATCAGGTGTTGACGGGCAAGAATCCTGAGAATATCACCATTCTGGGTAAGGAGTTCGATAAGATTTATCTCGACCGTATCCAGCAGGAGGTATCCCTCTCGCCCGAGTGCGTAAAGCGTCACGCTGATATGAAGATTATCTACACTCCTCTCCACGGTTCGGGTGTTGAGCTTGTTCCCGCATCGCTCAAGAACTTCGGCTTCACCAACGTAGAGATGGTCGAGGCTCAGTCGGTTGTCGATGGCAACTTCCCCACTGTCGAGTCGCCTAACCCCGAGGAGCGTAAGACTATGTCGATGGCTATCGATTTGGCTGCCGAGCGTGGTGCCGACCTCGTTTTGGCTACCGACCCCGACAGCGACCGTCTGGGTGTTGCTCTGCGCAACAGCAAGGGAGAGTATGTGCTTCTGAATGGTAACCAGACTTTGGTGCTTCTTATGAGCTATCAGCTCACTCGTTGGGCTGAGCTTCAGAAGCTCGATGGCAAGCAGTATGTTGTTAAGACTATCGTTACTTCGCAGATGGCAAATGCCGTTGCCGAGCATTTCGGCGTTAAGTGCTACGACTGTCTTACAGGCTTCAAGTATATCGCACGCATCATCCGCGATAACGAGGGTGTAACTAAGTATATAGGTGGTGGTGAGGAGTCGTTTGGCTATCTTCCCGGCGACTTTGTACGCGATAAGGATGCCGTAGCATCGTGCGCATTGGCTGCTGAGGCTGCTGCTTGGGCAAAGGATACCATGGGTCTTACTCTTTACGAGTGGTTGCAGCAGCTCTACGTTAAGTATGGCTTCTACCGCGAGGGCTTGGTGTCGGTTGTTCGTAAGGGCAAGGAGGGTGCTGAACTTATCCAGAAGATGATGGTTGACTTCCGTGAGAATCCTCCCAAGTCGATTCTCGGCTCGAAGGTTGTTCGCATCAACGACTTCAAGACTCTGGAGACTACCGACCTTGTTACGGGCGAGAAGAGCGCAATCAACGAGGAGTCGAGCAACGTTCTTCAGTGGTTTACCGCGGATGGCACTAAGGTATCGGTTCGTCCTTCGGGTACTGAGCCTAAGATTAAGTTCTATTTCGGTGTCAAGGCCGAGCTTAAGTCTGTTGAGGATTACGAGCGCGTATTGGAGGAGCTTGACCAGAAGATTGAGGGTATCAAGCAGGACCTCAAGTTGGTATAATTGGTATAAGGGATTAGTGGGGCTGTCAAACTTTTGTGGTGTGACAGCCCTACCCTATTTTATAAGGTTGCGAATATGGAGATTAAAGAGTTGCAGCAGAGGGTCGATGAGTGGATTCGAAGTGTTGGTGTGCGCTACTTCAGCCCCTTGACCAATATGGCATTGCTGACCGAAGAGGTTGGCGAGTTGGCGCGAGTTATGGCGCGTAAATATGGCGAGCAATCCTTCAAGGCGGGCGAGAAGGATAATATTTCGGAGGAGCTTGCCGATGTGTTGTGGGTTGTTGTCTGCCTTGCAAATCAGACGGGTGTAGATTTGGAGTCGGCTCTCGAGGAGAATTTCAGAAAGAAGACTCAACGAGATAAGTTGCGTCACTTGCAGAACGAGAAGCTGACTCGTTAATATTTTATAACAGAGAGCCTGTCTAACAAGTTTTTTGTTAGATGGGCTTTTTTTATATTTGTGA
>CAZFQU010000040.1:0-17828 GCA_964521245.1 uncultured Alistipes sp.
CGATTTTTTAGTTTTTTTGCAATAGCCGTTGTAGCAATGGCTGTTGTGGGATGTAGCGACAATGATACTCCTACGCCCATAGAACCGCCTACGCCCGAGCCTGCGAAAGAGGCAACCATAGCTATTTCGGCAATTGAGATAGGCTCCACAGAGGCTACCATAGAGTTCGTTAGCGAAAATGCTGTAGAGGTTAAGTATATTGTTTTTGATTGCAGCGACGTTCCCTATTCAGAATATGTGTACAATAGGGGTGTTAGTGTAGAGTGTGGTACAAGCGTAGAGGTGATTAACTCGCTTACGCCAAACACTGATTACCATATATACGCTGTTGCTGTAAATGGCGAAAATAAGTTGACACTATCAGAAGTTCTTCAAATAAAGACTCTTGACACTTACGATGCAATCAAGCTTGAGGCGGAGGAGTATTTCGAGCAGGTTATTGCAGAGTATGACAACTATGATGCAGCGTCGGTTGCAGAAATCCTATGTGGTAAGAGCTGGATGGTTGGTGCAGAAGTTCTATACAATGACGATTGGGATCAAGTTCGGGATGTTGTCTATTATAGTTACAACTCCAACCACGTTACTTGGGCAGGATGGTCTCAGACAACATATACATTTACGGATGGTAATCGCTTTGAGGAGTACGTATCAGGTGGTTATATCCCCGAAGTGGAGTATCCTGTAAGCTATACCAGTGAGGGTAGTTGGTCGTTTGATATTGATACAAAAACGGTAATTCTCAATTTTGAAAAAAAGACTATCCAGAGTGGTGACGTTAAAAATTTAGATCATAGCACAAGTTATCGTCTGACAGCGTTAAGCAACGAGCGATTTGTTTGGGACTATATGAACTCTCAAATGCGACGTGAATTTATCTTGGCGACAAAGTAAAGGCACTTTCCCCTGCCTACTTTTGGGTGGGCAGGGCTAACCAAAGTACTAACCAAAACAACTTAGTGTTATGTAAAAGAGCAACCTTCTGACTATTCTTCCCTGCTTTCCGATTCGGCGGGGGAGGAGTCGGATTTGAGAACCTGTCTAATGAAGTTTAGGCAGGTTTATTTTTTTTGTACGGAGGACTGAAATAATAAAAAACAAGAATTTCGTGCTATAATTTGCTAAAGCGACCGATTTTTCATAATTTTGAACGCTTATTTACCTATGGAAAACACCTTGGAATATATACTCTGTCACGGTTCGGGCAACCGCTTCGCAATGATAGATTTTACCGCCTCGCCGGATGGGGTGCAGAGCATCAACCCCTCGGGACTGAGTCGGCTATTGTGCCAACACTTTAGGCTCGATGGCCTGCTCATTGCCACCCGCGATGGCGAAGATTTTGCTATGCGAATGTTCAACACCGACGGTTCGGAGGCAGAAATGTGCGGAAACGGCATACGATGCATAGCGCGATTTATCGACCAAAGATTGCTTCACAGCCCCCAATTTACACTCCGTTCGGGAGGTAAAAGCTATCTCATAACGCGCGAGAAGGAGGTTTTTGGAGGGATACCCACCTATGGTGTGGAGATAGGTATCGAGCTGATGAGTCGCGACTTAAGCTGCTCCTCGGAGAGCTTTATCGACCAGAGGCTACCCCAGCTGCACGACTCGCTGAAGTTTAGCTTTCTGAGTCTGGGAAATCCCCACTTGGTGGCTGTGACAGATGAGATAGACTACGAGCTGCTAACCTCATTGGGCGAGAGGGTCAAGACTCTCACTCATGTTCTTCCCAATGGGGTTAATGTGAGTCTGCTACGCAGATTGGGCGAGAGGGAGATATTCGTCGCCACCTATGAACGAGGTGTGGGGCTGACCAACTCTTGCGGAACAGCGATGACCGCCTCGACCACAGTAGCCTCGCTATTGGGGCTAATTCCCTCGGGCGAGGATATTACGGTTCGCAATAGCGGAGGTATGGTTCGCTGCAATGTCAAGATTTCCGAACAAGGAATCTCGACTCGTCTTGTGGGCAATGCAACCTACGAGCAAATAGGCTCTGTAAAATGGGACGGCAAAGAGATTGAGTTTTTAGAGAGTCGCCGACTCGAAGATGAGATTAAGTTGTACGAGGAGTTTGTAAGGAGTCTTTAATAACTGTATGCGCAGAGGTCTATGGCAAATATTTATGGTGCTGATGGTCGGGGTTTTAGCCTCGGCATGCAACGTCACACGCAATCTTGAGCCGGGACAATACTTCGTCGAGCAGATAAAAATCGAGAGCGACAAATCTGTTCCGCGCAGCGAGCGTATAACCTCAGACGAACTTAAGAACTACCTGAGACAGGATATAAACAAACGCTTTCTGGGAATGAACATCTCTGCCGGCATAGGTTCAACCGGTAAGAGCGACTCTAAGTTTTGGAACAAGATTAAGAACAAGATTGGCGAGGAGCCTATACTCCTCAATCAGAACGCCATCAAGCTCAGCAGCCAAAACTTCAAGAACTATATGGATTCGCGAGGGTTCTTCTCCTCGTCGGTAGATTGTGTAATCGACACCACCCGAAAAGATAAGCGTGCATACATCACCTTCTCGACCCACCAAGGAAAGCCCTATCGCATATCCACAACGGGCTATGAGTTCCGCGATAAGGGACTCGAGCAGCTGATTATGAGTGCCAACGATGCTACGCTGATTAAGAGTGGCGAGATATTCGATATAGCCACACTCTCAAAGGAGCGTGAGCGCATAACAACTCTGGTGCGCGATAGGGGTTACTACTACTTTACGGTCAACAATATCGAGTATCTTGCCGACACCCTTGCTCAGGATTACAGCGTCGGCATAAAGACCATCATCAAGCAAAATCTTGTGGGGTATAACGACAAGGGCGACCCCATAACGAGGGACAACCAAATCTATCGCGTGGGAAAGATTAACGTCTATCCGGAGTATAATCCTCTCACGGCACAGAACGACAGCGAGCTGCTCAAGCGATTGGACACGGTAAAATATCGCAACTTCAACATCATCTATGATGGCAAGCCCAACATCCGACCCAAAGTTGTGCGTAGCCTTGTTCCCATAACCTCGGGCTACTACTATCGCCCCAGCCGAGTATCGAACACCTACGACAGACTTATGTCAACGGGCTATTTCAAGAGTGCCAAGATAACCATCGACGAGTCGAGCGACGAGAAGATGATTGTTCGCGACTCGCGCGACACGACACGTATTCTGAATACCAATCAAGGACTGCTCGAGTATAATATCTACTGCACTCCTGCTCTCAAACAGAGTTTTAGCGTCGATCTCGAGGGTAGCATAACCTCGAGTTTCTATGGATTGAAGGCTACGGCGGGCTATCAGAATCGCAATCTGTTTAAGGGTGCCGAATTGTTCAACTTCGACGTAACGATGGGATATGAGTATATGCGCGCCCGCGATGCCAAGAAGAAGAATGCCATTGAGTTTGGTGTGGCAGCAGGTCTTACATTCCCGCGCTTCCTGCTCCCTTTCCTGAGCGATTTGAAGCGTTTTCAGACCCTGACCAACCCGCGCACAAAGGTCAACGTCTCGGTCAACTTCCAAGACCGCCCCTACTACCGTCGTACGCTCTCCAACGCATCGTGGGGTTATAGCTGGTCCTACCACGGCTCGTCGAGCTTCTCTCTGCGCCCTGTCGATATCACCATTATCGATATGGCATTCATCGACGAGGAGTTCTACAATAGTCTCCAGAACCGCTACCTGCAAAACAGTTACAGTTCACAGCTCATATCGGCAATGTCGTTCAGCTACGCCTATAACAATCAGGCAAAGAACCTCGGAGGTAATGCCACCCTGCTGAGAGTGAATGCCGAGATAGCGGGCAATATTGTCGATGGTCTGTGTCATTGGCTCAGCCATCCAGCCCCGGGCGAGGATTACTACAACCTCTTTGGCATACGCTATTCGCAATACTTCCGACTCGATGCCTCGGTCAGCCACAAGATTATGCTTGGCGAGAAGAGTGCCATAGCCGGCAGACTTTACGGAGGTTTCGGTTTGGCATACGGCAACTCCGATGCACTGCCCATGGACCGACTCTTCTACTCGGGAGGCAGTAACTCGATGCGCGGATGGACACCTCGTATGCTCGGTCCGGGTACGGTACCTCTGCCCGAGGATAGTCTCTACCCTACTCAGCTTGGCGATATGCGTCTTGAGGCAAACCTCGAGTTCAGATTTCCCATTTGGGGGCTGTTCCACGGTGCAACATTCTTCGACGTAGGAAACGTGTGGTTCATTAGGCGCAACGATGCAGAATACTCGCCCGACGCAGTCTTCCACATCAAAGATTTCTACAAGAGTTTGGGTTTCAACACCGGTATAGGCTTAAGACTCGATATTAAGTTCGCGGTGCTACGTTTGGATTGGGGTATTCAGCTTCACAACCCAAACAACCCGGCCGGCAAAAGGTGGATTCACAACTTTAGGTGGGACAACACCGCCCTCAACTTTGGTGTGGGATACCCATTCTAAGCCCCAACCACCAACGAAGAGTAAAGAAGAGAGTATAATCAAAAACTAAATAAAAGTAAAAATGGCTAACCCTAAACATTTTGGTCGAGAGCTTGCAGCAGCAATCGTCATCTTCCTTATCGGTGCATCTTATTTAACATTCTACAACGCGGCATTTTTCATTGCCATAAACGAGGGTTTTGACAGCGAGAGCGAGGTGACAGCATCTATGCTCAAGGAGGGTGAGTTCTCACACAAACAACTCTCGTCAGAGCAGAGCGAGCAGCCTCAAAAAGCCGAAGAGCAGGCTGTAAAAACAAAGAGTGAACAAAAGAAAGCCGAGTCGAAGGGCAACCTCGCACCAAAGACCCCTTCGCACAATATCCCGGGCAAATATCCCGAGGCATCGTTGCGCCCCTTAACCGACAAGGATTTACGCAACCTCTCGAAGCGAGAGCTTAAGATTATGCGTAACGAGGTATTTGCTCGCCACGGATTCATCTTCAAGTCGGCAGATATGAAAAACTACTTCGGTCAGCAGAGTTGGTACAAGGGCAGATACTCCGACGTTAGAAATAAACTGACCGATTTGGAGTATAAGAATGTCAAGCTCATTCAGCAATACGAGGTCAGAAAGTAATGCGGACAATCTTAGCTCTACTGTTTGCCGGCCTACTCCTGAGCTGCACAGTCAGGGGCAACAGCAACCTTCACAGCGAGATGGAGGGGGAGATAAACATCAATGTTGACGAACTAAAATCCATCCCCCACGGGGCAAAACGCCTTATCGAGTGTTACGACAAGGTTGTGGCTTACAGCAACAATAACATCATTTTCGAAGACGGCGGGCAACTCTTGTACGACGATGGCAAAGAGAAGAGCTTCGATGAAATGCTCAACCGTAGCGATATCGAAGATATGTTCCACTACCCCTACGACCGCCAAACCATACCTCCACAAAGCGACCCGGGGCGCATACGCAGCGAGGAGCTTATGAAAAGGCTCTACGGCAGCACGCGAGGTGAGGTCGAGAGCCATCTGGTTAGGGTTGATTGGTGTCCGAAACTATTAGGCGAAAAGGTCAGATTTACATCGCTTTACGGAGCTGCCGATGCGCTGAGAAGGGTCTCCGAGGAGCTTGACCGACATCCCGAGTGGCGCGAGTATCTTAAAGGGGCATCGACCCTTAATTGGCGATATATCGCCGGCACAAAACGCCTCAGCCCCCACAGCTTCGGCAATGCCATCGATATAGCCGTTCCATACTCCGATTATTGGCAGTGGTCAAAGGGAGGTGAGTATCGCAACCGAATACCGATGGGAATAGTCGAGATATTCGAAAAACACGGTTTTATCTGGGGAGGCAGATGGGCAAGTTACGATACAATGCACTTTGAGTATCGCCCCGAACTATTTTAGACCAATAAGGGCTGTCCAATGCGGACAGCCCTTATTGGTCTCTTTCTAAAGCGATAACGAACGACTACTGAATGCCGAGTACAGTCTTAACCATAGGCAGGATATCGGTCATCTGAGTCTCGTTAACATAAACGAGCGAGGGAATCGAAGTGTCGAAAATTGCGGTGTAACCACCCTCGGCAGCAACCTTATTAACAGCCTCGGTAGCCTTCTGCTGCACGGGAACCATCAAGTCCTGCTGCTTCTTCTGAATATCACTCTGAGCGATACGCTCGTACTCCTGCATACGATTCGAAAGGTCCTGAAGCTCCTTATACTTAAGCTGCTTTACAGTCTCCGAAAGAGTTGCCTCGTTCTTCTGAAGGTCTGCCATCTTATTGTTAAGCTCAACCTGCATAGTCTCGAAAGCATCGCTATAATCCTTGATAAATGCATCAAGATTGGTCTGTGCCTCCTTGGTCTCGGGCATAGCGGCGATAACCTCGTTCATATTCACACGACCAAACTTCTGGGCATAAATCGACATAGAGCCCATTACCATTGCGACCACAAGGGTCAGTTTTACTAAGTTTCTCATACTTTTTTTAATCGGTTAATTATTTGTTCTTCACTTTTTGTCGGGATTTGTTCTTCACTTTTTGTCGGGATTTGTTCTTCACTTTTTGTCGGGGATTATTTCAAAAGTTCAACCACCGCCGAGGTCTTATCGACACTCTCCGAGGAGTAGAGCAATGTGGGATTTGAGGCCTTGTCGAGAACCATATCTGCACCCGAACTCTTTGCCACACTCTCGATAGCTGCAAAGACTCGTTTCTGGATGGGTTGCACAAGCTCCACACGCTTTTTCATCAACTCGCCCTCTGTTCCAAATATCGACTCCTGATACTCGTTAGCCTGTTTTTCGAGCAGCAGTATCTGGTTTTCATACTTCTGCTGGGTGTTAGCGTCGAGTTGCGAGCGCACCTCCATATAGGCATTATAGTACTGTTCTACGTCGGCAAACTTCTTATCCACCTTCTCCTGCTCGCTCTTGGCATATTGGTCGAGCTGCTCAATAGCTGAGTTATACTCCGAAAGCGACTTAAATATCTTCTCGCTATCGACAATAATATAGTTTTGAGCCATTGCAAAGCTCACCACCATCGCAGCCACTACCGTAAGCATCAATCGTTTCATAATTCTCTCCTTTCTTTGAGTTTCTAACAACTTCAGTGTCAGTCCAACTTTTTTGCCAATCTTAGAACTGCTGACCCAATACGAAGTGGAATTGGCTACCACTCTTAGAGGTCTTGCCCACTGCCGGATCGAATCCATAACCCCAATCGATACCGAGCATACCCACTACGGGGAGATAGAGTCTTACACCCACACCTGCCGAACGCTTGATGTTGAATGGGGAGAACTCGCTCCAATCCTTAAAGCCGTTACCACCCTCCAAGAAGCCAAGCACATAGATTTGCGACGAAGGCTTGAGTATGACAGGATAACGTAACTCGACGGTGTATTTATTGTATGCACTCGAATAATAGTCGTCAATGGGGTCGAGTGCGCCATCCTCATAACCTCGCATCGAGATAATGTCGATACCATAGATATTATATCCCGACATACCATCACCACCGACCTCGAAACGCTCGAAGGGCGACACCTTATTGCGATTATAGTTGCCCAAATAACCCATCTCAGCCTTTGCCATAAGCACAAGGTTCTGATTACGGCTCAGAGCCACAAACCATTGAGCCTTAAGGTGCCACTTATGGAACTCAATCCACTTGTAACGCTCCTCGTCGGGCATATTGGGGTCGGCATAATCCTTTCCGTCCCAGAGCGAGTAGGGAGGTGTAGCCTGTACCGAGATACTGAAATCGGAACCTCGACGCGGATATGTGGGCTGGTCAACCGAACTTCTGCCGAACATCAGCTTCAGCGAGAGCATATTAGCCGCACCATTGGTCATGATAAACGACGACCAATCTTTCAGTTTATAGCGTTGGTAGCTAAGCTCGCCATAGAGTGTGAAGTAGGGGTCGGGCCAAGTAAGACGCTTACCCAAACCTACCGAGACACCATTCGAGCGGAAATATCGAGTCGCATCTTGCCATACGTAGTATGCATCATTCTGCTCGGAGAAGAATGCCGACACGGTCAGCGAGTTGGGCTTACGACCACCCACCCAAGGGTCGGTGAAACTCAACGAGAGAGCCTTGTAATAGGTACCGTTGGTCTGTGCCGACACTGAGAAACGCTGATTCTGACCCATCGGGTAGGGTCGCCAAGCACCTTTCTTGAAGAAGTTGCGAACCGAGAGGTTGTTGAGCGTAATACCTACCGAACCTACGAAGGTACCCGAACCCCAACCACCGGCAATGTTAAATTGGTCGCTCGCCTGCTCCTCCAACGGCCAATTGACATTGACCAACGAGTTTGACACAGGCTTGATATCGGGCATAATAGTCTCGGCGTTGAAGTGACCCATGGCGTTAAGCGTACGTATGGTTTGCATCAACATCGAACGGTCGTAAAGCTCACCCGGGCGAGTATAAAGCTCGCGACGAATAATCTCGTCATCAAGACGCATATTACCCGAGATACCCACCTCGTTGATAGTAAACTGACTACCCTCGAAAATCTTGACTACAATATCAATCGAGTCCTTACCGACAATAACCTCGTCGGGGTCGATTTGCGACATCAGATAGCCCTGATTCTGATAGAGCGACGAGACGGACATCTCATCGGGGTTAACCTCCTTACCGATACCCAAACGCTTGTGCATCGACTTCTTATCGTAAACATCACCCGGTGCCACGCCAAAGATATTATCGAGGAACTCAGTGGTATATACCGAGTTACCGAGCCACGAGACATCGCGAATGTAATATTTGTTACCCTCCATCAGGTCGATGTGAATACCCAGACGCTTCGAATTTATGGTATAGACCGAATCGTCGATGATAGTCGCATTGCGGAAACCTTTCGAGTTATAGAAGTCCAAAAGCAACTCCTTATCCTCCTCGTAGTCAGCCTCGTTATACTTAGTATTTCTGAAGAGGTTGATTATACTCTTATTCTTGGCGTGGGTCTTCTTAAAGGTCTTTTTAAGTCGCTTGTCGGTAAACTCCTCGTTACCCGAGAAAGTTATCTCGCCCACTCTCACCTTCTCGCCCTTATCTATGTCGAAGGTCACATTCACATTGCGCGGGCGCACCGTGTCGTTTTCGATTTTGACTGCCACCTCGGCATTGCGGAAGCCCTTCTCCGAGAAGTGGGCCTTAATGAGTTTGGTATTCTTGTCTATGACATAGTCCGACAGCTCGGTTCCGCGACGCAACTTGAGTTTCTCCAACAAATCCTTCTGCTTACTCTTCGAGATGCCTGATATTGCCCAATTGCTAATTAAGGGTCGCTCCTGAAGGATAATCTCCAAATCGATACTATCGCCAAAGATTGTGGCTCCCACCTTCACATCCGAGAAGTAGCGTTGGTTCCACAAGCGGGTAATGGCATTCGAGATATAGCTGCCGGGCAGATAGAGCGAGTCACCCGGGATAAGACCCGATGATGTGCGCACCAGATTATGGTTAAGATATTTCACTCCACGAACATTCACATTACGAATGTAGTAGAGTTTGGGCTTTGCTGTGGGCTTGAGCATCGGAGCCTGCTCATCAAACTCGGGCAATGCCAACGAATCGGCATCTTGAGGAAGTTGAGCCACAGCGTATTGTAGAGCGACAAACACCATAGCTGCCGCTAATATCAGACTTTTCAAACGAATCATCTATCGTATTCTCAATTTTTACTTTTTCTCTTTCAATATGGCAAAGCCTTATTCTCAAGCTCTGCCTTAAGCTTTGTTTAGCACGCCGAAGCGTCTATCGCGCGAGGCATATACCTCCAACGCCTTATGAAACTCCTCTTCGTCAAAGTCGGGCCAGAACACCTCAGGGAAGTAGAACTCGGCATAGGAGCTCTGCCAAAGCAGGAAGTTGCTCAGACGACACTCTCCACTTGTTCTGACCACCAAATCCGGATCGGGCAACTCGGCAGTATAGAGCGACGAGCTTACCATCTTCTCGTCGATATCCTCAACCTTAATCTCGCCCAAGGCAACTCTGCGAGCCAACAATTGCGCAGAGCGAACTATCTCACTGCGCGAAGAGTAGTTGAGTGCCAATACAAGCGTGAGCTTGCTGCTCGACGAGGTTTGACTCTCGATAAGCTCCAGATGCGACCTCACTTTATCCGAAAAACGCTCTCTGTCGCCAATAATCATCACCTTCACACCCTGCTTTGCCAACTCGGGGGTCTCGGCAACAATACTACGACAGAGAATCTCCATCAGGGCATCGACCTCGTCTTGAGGACGACCCCAATTTTCGGTCGAGAAGGCATAGAGAGTAACCACCTCAACCCCCTCTTTAAGGGCAGCCTTGATAGTACGACGCACAGACTCCACACCCTGAGCATGACCCATGCAACGGTCAAGCCCGCGACTCTCAGCCCAGCGACCGTTTCCATCCATAATTATTGCCACATGGCGAGGTATCTTTGCCATCTTCTCCATCCTTAGCTGCTAATTTAAGGTGCAAATATAATCTTTTTACACGAAACCGAGTAATCTTTTCTAAAGAAAAGAGAGACTTCCGACTATTTGTTATACTTTTATACATCTTTCTGATAGACAACACAGCCCGTCAACAGACATTTTTAACGCCCGAAACAGGAGTCTTATCCACAAAGCAAAACCACAGCCCCGTTAATGCGTATAAAACACTATATCACAACACAATAGTCAAAAACACGACGGCCCATTGCCGCACTCTGAGCATCCGCCTTAGGAGCGTATATCCACACCCCACATCAACTTATTTCTTAACGTGCCGTAAAAAGATATATTGTGTGGGATTGCCAAATAAATCTTGCGCTCTGATTTTCGAACCACCACTTCGGAGTTTGCCGGCAGCGGGAAGGTGCGATTATCCAGCGACAGAAGTGCCTCTGTATCACGCGTATAGAGCTTGAGTTGAATCTTACTGCTGTCGGGTATGACCACAGGTCGCATAGTGAGATTGTGGGGGGCTAATGGCGAGAGTATCAGGCAGGCACAAGCGGGTGCCACGATTGGTCCTCCAGCACTCAGAGAGTATGCCGTAGAGCCTGTCGGGGTTGAGATTATCACACCGTCGCCATGATAGGTTGCCACCAGCTCTCCATCGACCGAAGCCTCGACCGAAATCATACCTGCACCGTGACGCAGAACAGCCACCTCATTGAGTGCCGGCAGCTGAGCCTCCTTCTCGGGAATTGAACCTCTCACAGAGAGCATCGAACGCTCCTCGATACGAAGCCTTCCGGCTGCGATATCGTCGAAGAGTTGCTCGATTCCTTCACCTGCCACAACGGTCAGAAAGCCCAAGCGGCCCGAATTGATACCTACAACAGGGATGGCTGCTCCCCTAAGGCGTCTTGCACCCTCGAGAAGAGTACCGTCGCCTCCGCAGCAAACCATTATCGACCCCTCGGCAGAAAACTCACACCCCTCGTCATAGATTTTCGATGGGGCGATTTCAATGCCCGCAGCCGCCGCAAGAATGGGAGCAAACTCTCGATTTACAACAAAATCGAAGCCGTGATTATCAATCGAGTGCATCACACGTGCCAGCTCGGCAGGCAGGTGACGTGAATCTTCGCGAGAAAAAAGTATGATTTTCATCCTTGGTGTTTTAGAAAATTTAAGTAACTTTACCGCAAATATAACTATTTTATGACTAAACTGAGTGTAAACATCAATAAAATTGCGGTTATTCGCAATTCAAGAGGTGGCAACAGACCCGATGTACTGAAAGCTGCTCTCGACATCGAAGGCTTTGGAGCCGACGGCATTACCGTACATCCCCGCCCCGACCAACGACACATACGCTACTCCGATGTGGAGGAGCTTAAACCCAGACTCTCGACCGAGTTCAATATCGAAGGTAATCCCATCCCTTCGTTCATCGACCTTGTGATGGCGAATCCTCCCGCTCAGGTGACACTCGTTCCCGATGCTCCCGATGCCATCACCTCCAACGCCGGTTGGGACACCATCCGCAACCGCGAGTTTTTGACACGCATGGCAGAGTTATTCCACACCAAGGGCATCAGAGTATCGATTTTTGTCGATCCCGACCCCAAGATGGTCGAGAGAGCCAAGGCTTGTGGTGCCGACCGCGTTGAGCTTTACACCGAGGCTTATGCTCGAGGCTATCACACCGACCGTGAGGCTGCTATCGCCCCCTACGTCGAGGCCGCCGAGGCTGCTCGTCGTTGTGGTCTGGGGCTTAACGCCGGACACGACCTCGATTTGGACAATCTTGCCTACTTTGTCGAGCGCATACCTTGGACCGATGAGGTTTCGATTGGCCACGCCTTAATCAGCGATGCTCTCTACTACGGTTTGGAGAATACTGTCTCGCTCTACAAACGCTGCCTTAAATAATGGGGGAGATAAAAGCATTAGAACATAAAATTTTCAGACAGATTGGCCGTCTTGCCGACAAGCAGGGCGTGGAGGCTTATGTGGTCGGAGGATATGTTCGCGACTACTATCTTCGTCGCCCCTCAACCGACATAGACGTTGTGGTCGTGGGCAGCGGTATCGATTTGGCTTCAGCTCTCGCACGCGAGTTGAAGGCGCGCGTATCGATATTCAAGACCTTCGGAACGGCTATGGTCAAGGCTGATGGCGTGGAGGTTGAGTTCGTAGGTGCGCGCAAGGAGAGTTACACCTCCGACTCGCGAAAGCCCATTGTCGAGGCAGGAACACTGCGCGACGACCAGCTGCGTCGCGACTTTACGATAAATGCCCTTGCGTGGTGTCTGAACGAGGAGCGATTTGGAGAACTCGTTGACCCCTTCGAGGGTATGTACGATATGGAGGATTGCATAATACGCACCCCCTGCGACCCCGACATAACCTTCTCTGACGACCCGCTGAGAATGATGCGCGGCATACGCTTTGCCACACAGTTGGGTTTCGACATCGAAGATGAGACCTTCGAGGCAATAAAACGCAATCGCGAACGCATCAGAATCGTATCAAAGGAGCGCATAGCCACCGAGCTTAACAAGATTGTTGCATCGCCCCGCCCCTCGATAGGCTTCGAACTGCTCGAACTTACGGGACTGCTCGAACTTATATTCCCCGAACTTCACAACCTCAAGGGTGTTGAGCATCGTGGCAAGCACGCCCACAAGGATAATTTCGAACACACTCTCAAGGTGTTGGATAATGTGGCTATGAAGTCGGAGGATTTGTGGCTCAGATGGGCAGCCATACTGCACGACATAGCCAAACCGCAGTGTAAGGCTTACGACCCCAAAATCGGCTTTTCGTTCCACGGCCACGAGGTTTTGGGTTCGAAGATAGTGCCACACATATTTCGCAATCTGAAGCTCCCCCTCAACGAGCATATGAAATTCGTACAGAAGATGGTCTTTCTGCACCTAAGGCCAATCATTCTCTCCGAAGATATGGTCACCGACTCGGCTGTCAGACGCCTACTCTTCGAGGCAGGTGAGGATGTTGAGCGACTGATGACCCTCTGCGAGGCGGATATCACTTCAGGTATCGACTCAAAGGTCAAGCGATATCTGAAGAATTTCGAGCTGGTGAGAGAAAAGATGCGCGACTTGGAGGAGCGCGACCGCATACGCAACTTCCAACCGCCAATCACGGGAGACCTCATAATGAAGACCTACGGCATACCTCCCTGTTCGGCAATTGGCGAGATTAAGGAGATAATCAAAAATGCCATACTCGATGGCGAGATACACAACGACTTTGACGAGGCTTATGCCCTGATGGAGAGGCTTGCCACGGAGCGCGGATTGAAAAAAGTAGAGTAATTATTTGCAACGCTATGGAGATAAAATCACATTTCGACCATTTCAATATTAACGTAACAAATCTAGAGAACTCTCTGGAGTTTTATGATAAGGCTCTGGGATTAAAGGAGTTGAATCGTAAGATTGCCCAAGACGGTTCGTTTATTTTGGTCTATCTGGGCGACAATAGTGGCACATTCCGTTTGGAGCTGACGTGGCTGCGCGACAAGGATGGAAGCTATGAGCTTGGCGATAACGAGAGCCATCTGTGCCTAAGAGTCGAAGGCGACTACGACCAGATTCGCGCCTACCACAAATCTCAGGGTTGGGTGTGCTACGAAAATCACGATATGGGGCTATACTTTATCAACGACCCCGACGACTATTGGATTGAGATTTTACCACTTAAGAGATAAGCATAACAAACAATGGATAAGGAGATTACAAGAGCCATCGAGGTACTTCGCGATGGAGGCATAATACTCTACCCCACCGATACGGTGTGGGGCTTGGGTTGTGACGCAACCAACAAGGAGGCTGTGCAACGCATCTACGATCTGAAGCGTAGTCAGGACAAACGCTCGATGTTGGTGCTGTGCGAGAACCCCGACATGGTCGTAAGGTATGTCAACAAGGCACCCGCCATAGCCTTCGAGGTGGCCGAGCTTTCGACCTCGCCTCTCACACTCATACTACCCGGAGCGGTAGGTCTGGCAGAGAACCTTATACCCGAGGAAAAGACCCTTGGCGTGAGGATGCCCAACCACGAATTTTGCCAGCGACTACTCCACAAGTTCCGTCGCCCGATAGTATCGACTTCGGCAAACTTCTCGGGCGAAAAGACCCCTACGAAATTGCAAGAGGTGGAGCGCGAGATTATTGATGCTGTCGATTTTGTTGTCAACCCCCGTTTCGAGGGCAAACCCACACGCAAACCCTCGGGCATTATCTCGTTTAACGAGCATGCCGAATTTACAATAATAAGATAATAATAGATAGAGTATGGCAGTTGTTATCAATACACCCATCCAGAAGCGTTTTTCGGATGTCGATTCGTTTCTTCACGTGAACAATGTTTCGCAACAGATGTATTTCGATATTGGCAAGATGGAGTTCTATCGCCAAATATTGGAGATTGATACACCCGAGAAGATACGTCGCATAATCACCGTAGCTACGCAGACCGACTATAAGGGGCAGATTCGTATGGAGGATGATATCTACGTACGCTCGACAATCGACAAGGTGGGCAATACCTCTATGCAGTTTCTGCAACAGATAATCTGTCGCCTGCCCAATGGCGAGGAGCAGGTCAAGACCGAGTCGCGCTCGGTGATGGTTGTCTTCGACTTCCAAAAGCAGGAGAAGGCTCCCGTACCCGACCAGTGGCGCAGGCTGTTGCTTGGCGAGTAGTGAGCGAACTCAAAAAACACCAATTACCTCTTCATTCGGCTATTTATCAGAAACTCCATTCCCCCATAGACCGTACAGCCGGGCATAGGGAATCCGCGATTTATCTCATAATCTTGGTCGAGCAGATTTTCTACCCTAAGCCACATTTTCATCCATCGTGTAAGGGTGGTCTCAGCCCTTAGGTCCCATAATAGAAACGACTCTTTATGCCCTGCACTTCCGCCACCGGGCAGTTGGGTATAAAGACCACCGACATAGCTTAGCGAACTCAAAACACTGAATCGCCTGCGATGGTAGCCCGCTCCGAAACAGAGTTTATGTTCAGGCGAAGAGAGCAACTTATATTTCATACCCAGATAGCTATACGAAAGGTTGAGTCTTATGCTCTTAGCCACTAAAGCTGACACCTCTGCCTCGCCGCCATAGTTTCTCACCTCGCCACTATTGCTCCACCTCTGACGACCATCAACCATCTGACTCTCGATACGATTATCGCCATCAATCAAAAAGAGGTTTAGCGACAGTGAGAGTCGTCCATCAAAGCCTCGAAAAGAGGTCGCCAACTCATAGTTCCATAGACGCTCGCTCACAAGGTCGGGGTTTTGTTGTGGTGTAAGATACATCTCGCGGAGCGTAGGATAGCGAAAACCCTTCGAGACCACGGCTCGCAGCTCCAATTCAGGCAACGGAGAGTAGATTACTGCCCCCTGAGGCACCCACTCCGAACCGCAATGCGAATGAAAAGAGTAGCGCACACCTCCCTGCATCGCAACCTTAGGACTTAGGCTCTGACGCATACTCACATAGCATCCCAGCTGATACTGCTCTTTATCCACTCCGCCAACATTGCGTCCATCATCCAAGTAGCGGTTCCACGTCTTGCCGCCAAAGCCCGAGAAGTCGGCTCCGAAAGTTGTGGAGTTACCCCTGAAGAGCGACGCACTCTGGCTCAGAGTCGCACCCCACATAGCATCACGCGAGTTGAACCTATAATCCAGTGGTTCATCATCCGGCGAATAGCCGTCGTTGATATGGTGACGACCCACGTTACAATAGAGCGAAAGCGACCCGTAAGTCCTCTCAAAGCGATTGTCCACCGAGAGCGAGACCCTGCCACGCACCACACGCGCATCATTGTCGGCAATGGGAGAGTCTGCCCGCCCGGGATTTGACGAATTTGTGCGGTCGAAGTCCACCCCCAAAGCCACGCTCCACCTCTTGCTTAGCTGAGCCTCGACACCTACCCTTGCACCACACTGCCACATCTGCATATTGGGGCGATGCCCATCGGTGGAGTTATAGCTGAGGGCTGTCGAAAGGCTGAATCTCCCAACCGAAGCTACAACATCTGCTCCACTCTGTATAGTATTATACGACCCATAGCCACCTTTAACCCTAAGGTCGAAAGACTCCTCAGCACTCTTGCGTGTGATTATATTCACCACGCCTCCCATAGCTCCCGAGCCATAGAGCAGCGAGGCGGGACCTCGAATAACCTCTACGCGCTCGACTCCCGAATTTATGTAGCTGTCGGCAAGAGGGTGTCCCATAAGTCCCATATACTGTGGTTTGCCATCGATAAGCAGCAAAACCGATGTGGTCGGCACACCGCCTACTCCCCTTATCGAGATTGCCCCCGCAGCTCCTGACGAGACTCCATAACCCATCACTCCTCGCGAAGTGACAAACATCCCCGGCACCTGCACCGAGAGGACTTCGAGCAATGATGAAGAGTGAGACAAACTTAACTGCTCATTAGAGACAACACTCAGGCTCTGTGGTTGGTGCAGAGCATCTGATCGAAGTTGCTGGTGGGCTGTTACAACCACATCCTCGATTGCAATAAGCGAATCTATTTGCTCTTGCGCACTCAAAGTCTGAATAAACGACAAAGTTATCAGCACCCAAAATCTTTTTACACCCATCATATCTGTTTGTCTGATTTTGCTCCAAGTTAAACAAGCCGAGTGCCAAACAAGACTCGCTTTTAGCAAAAAGCTCCACAGGCTGTGTTTTGGTATAAAAATTGAGCCAAGCAAAATACCCCAATCAAAAGGCAACTATTTACGGACAACAAACCATAACATTAGAATTATGACAACAACATCTTCTGTAAGACTCTATTCGCTGAGTCTGAACACATTGCGAAATTGGACTATCGCAACAATCTTTATCGTGGGGAACATACTTCTGCCACAACTCGTTCACCTTATTCCGGGTGGTGGCGAGAGGCTGCTGCCCATCTATTTACTGACGCTTATTGCCGCCTACAAGTATGGCTGGCGAGCAGGTTTGCTTACTGCTGTGGCATCACCCGTAATCAACTCGCTGTTGGGTATGCCTCCCATGTCGGCACTGCCAATCATCCTGCTCAAATCGGTTGTTCTCGCCATTGCTGCCTCCGAGGTTGCTCATCGCAGCGGGAGAGTGAGTATCATCGGTATTGCAGTTGCAGTTTTACTCTCTCAGGTAGTTGGATGCGGTGTAGAGTGGATAGTTGAAAGGAATTTACTGAGTGCTGTTGCCGACCTTAGAATAGGTCTGCCGGGCATCCTGCTCCAGATATTCGGCGGTTGGGCTATAATACGATTCCTTCTCCGCCGATAGGGTGACTAAATGAATAATGAGCCTGTCTAACAAGTTTTTTGTTAGATGGGCTTTTTTTATATTTGTGACG
>CAZFQU010000041.1:0-17516 GCA_964521245.1 uncultured Alistipes sp.
ACTCCCGACCGTTTCAGTACGGTTGCGTATGTATGCCGAGCAACATAGGTGGTCAGCTTTATTTTCAAACCCAATCGCTCTCCCCATAATTTCAATTCCCGATTTATCTGTTTGAGGACCTTATGCACTCTGTCATTGATTTGGAGTGTGGTTTTATGTTTGCGAACATCAAGTATGGGAAATATATAGTCGGCATCCTGTTTGTCGGGATTGGCATATTTTGACAATATGGCCCTACTTTGAGGCAACAACCGAAAAGAGATTTCTTTCCCTGTTTTATGGCGATGATAATAGATTCTATCATTGATGATATCCGAGTACCTCAACAAAGCAATATCTTTAAAATTTATTCCTGCCGAAAAATAAGAGAACAAGAATATATCACGCGATAACTCTGCATATCGGTTATTGGTTGTAGGCAATGTGGCCTCCATCAATCGCAACACATCTTCCTTTTGCATTGCTCGCTTCTTTGTCGGCGTATATCGAAATGCTGCTTTATAGATTACGAATGGGTTTTCTTGACAAATGAAAATCCTCTCTTTCAGAGCGCGATTATATACAGCTTTCAATACACTAATCTTTGTGGCAATCGAATTGGGTTGATTGCCTTTTAGATGCAATGCCGTTTCAAAATCTTGCAGATACTTAATATCTATATCATTGAAGCGAACATTATCCATCCCGAAATTATGCAGCAACGACAATGTTGCCTTGTATTTAGACGCAGTTCCGAACTTATCCACACTTTCCAAATAAGATATAACCTGCTTGAAATAATCTGCCAATAGGCCGTTTGTGCAACACTGCGGTTTATCTATGATTTTGTTGAGTGTGGGCTCTATTTCCAAGACTTCAAGTCGCTGTATTCGTTTTTGATACGATGCAATTTGTTCGTATATCTTAATTTGAACCAATTTGTTTGTTGAGGTCTGCGTATCGAAGTCCCATTCAGAGAGTGGAACACTGATTCCTGTACTGACATAACGGCTTCTTCGGTTTTTGGTAAAACGCAAATAGACTTTTGCTGTTTGATTCTTTGAGAGTCGTTCTTTGCGACAAAATGCGGAAATCTTGATATTCATCGTGTTATTCCATTTTGTGCAAATTGCAAATAGAGGTATTGCATACCTTGAAATGGTAACACATATGGTAACATCGGCTATCAGTTCAAGCCGTCTGTGCCGTCATTTTCAAACACAAAAAAAAGACAGCCACTTTCGTAACTGCCTGATTTTCAGAGCGGAAAACGAGACTCGAACTCGCGACCCCAACCTTGGCAAGGTTGTGCTCTACCAACTGAGCTATTTCCGCAATATGTTACATCCTTTGCTGCGTTTACTACTTGCCAAGGTTGGATGTGTTACCTATTTTGGGGCAAGGTTGTGCTCTACCTTCTTGAGCTATTTCCGCAATATGTTACATCCTTTGCAAGGATGTAATTTCCTAATTGCGAGTGCAAAGATAGGTAAAAGTTTTCTTCTGTGCAAATATTTTGAGGAGAAAAAATATCAATTTTTTCCGCTTGTTTTGAATCGTGTTGATAGTCAGGTGGTTATAGGTGGGGTAATTATAACCCTCGGTGCAGGATTAGCCACGCAAGGCGGTTATACAGACTCAATATCGGGCTGCGCCACCTCGACGGCAGGGCGTTGAGCAGTTGTACTTTTCTAAGGGCTTTACGGTTGAGGCGGGTCCAAGAGAAGGTTTTGATTGTCTTTTCGGCATCGGCTGTGCCTCCGCGAGAGCTAACGAGCAGAGCTTTGCCCAGAGCTACTCGAGCCACATATTCGTTGCTCAGCTCCGACTCCTCGGGGCGGTATAGCTCCTCGAGGCTATGGCGTGACTCTTCGCCCTGCCACAATGAGGCTGAGCGGTTAGATGCTGAGCGTGAGTAGATGACCTGAGCTTGAGGCGTGAAGCAGACCTTCCCATGGCGGGCAACAAGTGTCCAGAGGTATTGGTCCTCGCCCATACGCATACCCTCGGGGAAGCCTCCGAGTCGGATTACCTCACAGCGTCGAAGGGTTGTGGAGCTGGGTATCAAGACATATTTAGATAGCGACTCCTTGAAAAAATCGACGTAGCCCTCGGTTGAGGGGCAGTTGGCAGGAATTAGCTTTCCGTCGCCGGAGTCGATGCAGAATGCTGTGGAGTAGGCTATGGCATCGGGGTAGCTATCGTGGAGTGTGCAGATGGACTTCAGGTAGTCGGGTTGCCATCTGTCGTCACCATCGAGCAGTGCCACCCATTCGGTGTCAGACAGCTCTATTGCGCGATTGCGGGCTGCGCTAACGCCTCTGTTTGGCTCATTTACAAGTCGGATAAGAGGGTGGTTGAACTTGGCTACCACCTCTGCCGAGTTGTCGGTAGAGCCGTCATTCAGCACTATAATCTCACGGGGCAGGCACGATTGACCCACCACCGAGCGTATGGTTTGCTCGATTTCGCGCTCCTTGTTGTACAGGGGTATAACGACGGTAATCTCCTTAGAGTTCATACTCTGACTTGTTATTTAGAATGGTCTCAAAGGCGGCTATGAGTCGATTTTTGCTACGCTCGAAATTGGCAATATTTGAGCTGTCGTTCAGGCATACCATACGATATTTTCGCTGCTCAACGGCTTGGCACACCTGCTCTAACGAGCCATCGTCGAGGTTCATTAGGCGCGAGTCATTGAAGTTGCGCACAGAGAACTCTCCTCGGCAGAGCATATCGTATCGGATAAGCCAATGCGACAGGTCGCTCACGTCGCGCAGATGGTTGCGAGACGAAGCATCTAACTCCTTGCCCCATACTTGCCAAGCCTCGGTGAATTGCTGTTTGAGGTAGGGCTGTGGCAGGTGGTGGTCGAAAAATCCGGGCCAAAAGCTCCACGGTAGCAGGGTTAGGGTTTTGAGAATGGCTGTTGCTCCATATTTGGGGCTAAGCCACTTTCTGAGGTTGCGATTAAGCTCCTTGCGGCTGTGACGTCGGTTTACAAGCTCGAGATTGTTATAGATGATATGCCCGACCGACGATGGTTGCACAAGGCTCAGACGCGCCATATCACGGGGCAAACCCTCTTCAGAGAAGAAATCCTCGGGGCGGTTAGGCATGGTGAGGAATGTGTCGTCGTTGAAAAGCACAAACCTGTCGGCAAGTCCATCGATGCGATGGATGTTGAGTTCGATAGTGTTGGAGTTGAAGGTGGGCCGATACTCTTCGGGCAGGTAGTCGCTGTGGCGTACTACATGGAGTTTGGGGTGTGAGGTGTTGAGCCACTCGGGTAGGTGTCCCCACGTTATGAAATGGATACGCCTAACCCACGGAGCAAAGTTCTCTACGCCACGAAACCAATAGCGCAGATTTTCCCAATCGCGATACCTTATCTCTGAGGCATCGACATTCTCTCCGGCAGACTTCTTGGCCTGTATAAAGGAGTCTTGCCAAGCGGGGTCGTTGCCATCGACCCATAAGATTACAAAATCTATCGCACTATTCATATCGCTCATTGTACCAATAGGTTGCATCCTCTAATATCTGCCATCGACACGCGTCCTTCGATGGTGAAACTACCATCTGAATAGACTCTGCCGATATCCTGAGTCGAGATAAAGGCACAAGAGTCTTGGTTGGCAAGATCGATTATATCGATAGCCCCTCTTGCTCCATTCTCCAATTTGCGACTCGGTGAGTTTACGTCGCGTACGCTGACCCTCATCCAAGGGGGTGCGAAGAAGAGGTTATCTCCCTTTGAGTAGGCTTGTGAGGTAAGCTCTGCCATGCCATACTCGGAGTGGATTTTTTCAACTCCCAAGCCGCTGCAAAGAATCCTATGAAGAGCATCTTTCGATATCTCTTCTCTTTTGCCTTTCATGCCACCTGTTTCCATTACAATTGTGTCGTGGAGCTTGGGGGCAACTCCTTCGGCAAGATCCCAAAGAGCATAGCTTACCCCTATGAGTATCTTAGGCTTAGGGTCTGAAGCCATATCGTTGACGAGTCTTTGGTGGTCGTGAAGATAGAAACCGCCCGAGCCGGCTTTCTGGATGAGCTTATCGACCATATAGACCAGTGACGAGCCCTCTCTTTCGAGGTAGGAGGGTAGTAGTCCGTAGATGCTCCACTTCTTAATATCGCCATAGAAGAGACAAAATGCCCGGGTAAATACCTCGCAGTAGAAGTCCAGCGATGACATGGGGTGGCGCGACACCCCCTTACCCGTAGTACTCGACGAGGTGAATATCATCTCTGCCGGCTTATTCCCACAATAGATGTGGTGGCTCTTAAACAGCTCGATGGGCAGGTGGGGTATTGCCTCGGTGTGGGTTATGGTGTCGGGGTCAACACCCAGCAACCCAAGATACTGACAATAAGGCTTGCACTCCTTTGCCTGACGGCGAAAGAGTGCAAGAGCCTCTCTCTCGAAATCTGCTCGAGTAGATATGTCGAATATCTGTTGCGTGATCTTTAGATTTTGGAGTTTTTAATAAGCCACTCGGCAATCTGCACAGCGTTGAGTGCTGCACCCTTCTTAATCTGGTCGCTCACACACCAGAAGGTAAGACCGTTGGGGTCGGTCAAATCTTTTCTGATGCGACCTACATATACAGGCTCCTTGTGGGCAATGAACAGAGGCATGGGATAGACCTTCTGCTCCGGCTCGTCCATCAGTACAACGCCCTCAGACTTGGCAAATGCCTCGCGAGCCTCGGCAACCGATATCTCGCGCTCGGTCTCAACCCAGATGCTCTCCGAGTGTGCGCGCATAACGGGAACTCTGACACACGTTGCCGACACTTTGGCATCGGTGTGCATAATCTTGCGCGTCTCGTTATACATCTTCATCTCCTCCTTGGTGTAGCCGTTGTCGGTGAAGGAGTCGATGTGGGGTATGACGTTGTAGGCAAGCTGATAGGCAAACTTCTCGACGGTAGGCTCCTTGCCCTCAGAGAGCTGGCGGTGCTGCTCTTCGAGTTCTGCCATAGCCTGTGCGCCTGCACCACTTGCCGATTGGTAGGTTGAAACATGCACGCGCCTAATGTGCGAAAGGCTCTCGATAGCCTTCAGTGCCACAACCATCTGTATTGTGGTGCAATTGGGGTTGGCAATGATTCGGCGAGGGGCGTTGAGCGCATCCTCGGCATTGACCTCGGGGACTACCAAGGGTACATCCTCATCCATACGGAATGCCGACGAGTTGTCAATCATCAGTGTACCATGCTTAGTTATGGTTGTGGCAAACTCCTTGGAAGTGGAGCCGCCTGCCGATACGAGGGCTATGTCGATACCCTTAAAATCGTCGTTATGCTCGAGGAGTTTTACTGTATGCTCCTTGCCGCGAAACATATATTTTGAACCTGCACTGCGCTGCGAGCCAAACAGTGTAAGCTCGCTGATGGGGAAATCTTTATGCTCCTCTAAGATGCGGAGGAACTCCTGACCTACTGCGCCACTTGCGCCTACGATAGCTAATTTCATAGTCATTTGCGATATTAAAAGTTCAATAAATCATTCATTAGTAGAAGAACTCGTCGCTCTCCTCGTCGACAGTGCCTATCTGCTCGATGGTTGTTGAGGTGGAGGTGCAATTTAGCGACGAAGCCCCCACCGGACGATTGAAGGTGTCGCTGCGCGATACACCTGTTGTGCCGTCGTCATATACCTTGTTGAGGAACTCGCCCACGATGGGGAGTGCCAACACACCACCCTCACCACGATAGCTCAGGTGTACTGCTTGGTCCTCGCCACCTACCCACGCGCCAACCGCCAATTTGGGTGCTACGCACATAAACCACGCGTCGCGATTCTTCTGCGACGTACCGGTCTTACCTCCAAGCTCTACGTCCGTCATGCCGTGAGCATAGCGCAGACGACCTGCCGTACCGCTTGTCACAACCTTTTCGAGCATCGTAAGCATAGTATATGCAGTCTGTTCGCTGATGGCATCTTGCGATTGAGGAATGAAGCTGGCAATGAGGTTGCCCTGACGATCTTCGATGCGTGTAACAAATATGGGGTCGTTGTGTACACCTCCATTGGCAAAGGTCGAGAATGCAGAGGTCATCTCATAGACACTCGACTCCGAGGAGCCGATACAGAGTGCCGGTACGGGGTCGATATAGCTCTTGATACCCATACCGTGAATGAACTCAGCTACAGCTTCGGGCTGTTTAGCCTGCTTCATAATCCATGCCGAGTAGTTGTTGCGGCTAAGTGCCAAACCCCAATAGAGTGGGTGCAACTCACCATTCTGCTCCGACTTGCCTGCCTCCTTGGGCGTCCATGCCGCACCATTACCGGTCTCGATAGATACGGGGAGGTTGGGAACCATTGTGCAGGGGTTCATGCCTAACTGAGCGATAGCGAAGGTATAGACAAAGGGCTTGATGGTGGAACCTATCTGACGCTTACTCTGCTTTGCCATATCATACTTGAAGTAGCGGAAGTTGGGTCCGCCGACGTATGCTTTGACAAAGCCCGACTGAGGTTCGATAGCGACCATTGCGGCACGTAGTATGCGCTTGTGGTGGAGAATCGAATCGCGGGGCGTGAGCAACGTATCTCTCTCGCCGGAGTAGGTAAAGACCTTCATCGAACAGGGCTTTTCGAACGAGGCGAGTATCTGTTCGGTCGAGCAGCCCGCTTCGGTCATCTCGCGATAACGCTCCGAATAGCGTATGGCCTGAGTCATTATTTTCTCTCTATCCTCCTTGGTGGTCTCTTGGAAGATAACCTTTGTGGCCTTGTATTGGCGGTCCATCTGTGGTTGCACGTTCTCCTCCATCTGCTTCTGCACAGCCTGCTCGGCATACTTCTGCATACGCGAATCGATGGTGGTGTATATCTTCAGTCCGTCACGATAGATGTCGTAGTTCGTGCCATCGGCTTTCTTGTTCTTCTTGCACCAACCGACGATAGGGTTCTCCTCATACTCTTTGAGAGCCTGCTCATAGTCCCACTCATTGTAGAATTGATTGCGCTTGGGCTTTGCTTGGTTCATCGTCAGGCGCAACATTTCGCGGAAATAGGTTGCCGAACCCTCGTTGTGTGAAATAGGCTTATAGTTGAGAGTGATGGGCAGGGCGCATATCGAATCGCACATCTTTTGAGTGATGGCTCCCGAGGCTGCCATACGCGAGATAACCAGATTTCGACGCTTGAGAGCATTCTCGGGATTGCGCACGGGCGAGTAGCGAGTGGGGGCATTGACAACACCCACCAAGACTGCTGCCTCTTGAATATTCAAATCTTTGGGGTCCTTGTTGAAGAAGGTCGATGCCGCAGACTTTATACCATAGGCATTCGAGCCATACTCCACCACATTCAGATACATTGCCGCAATCTCCTCCTTGGTGTAGTTATACTCCAACTTCAAGGCGGTAATCCACTCTTTGAACTTCGCCACAACGAGTTTTGTTGTACGTGCCACTTTCGAACGGTTGCGCACTGTGTCGCGGGGGAAGAGATTTTTTGCCAGCTGCTGCGAGATGGTCGAGCCTCCACCCTGCGAAGCATTCGAGAGCAGAATGGTTTTAATACCTACGCGAGCGAGGGATTGGATGTCGATGCCGGAGTGGCTGCGAAAACGTGCATCCTCGGTCGAAATCAGTGCTGCAACGATGGGTGGTACGCTGTGTCCGTCGAGCCGGATGTGTTTCGAAGAGTCGCTCGGGAAGAGTTCCTCGTACTGCACGAACGAGCGGTTCTGCACAAAGAAGGTGCCGATGACCTTGCCATCCGCAGAGTATATCTCGGTTGCGAGGTTGCTCTTTGGATTCTCCAGCTCCTCGAACGAGGGCATTCTGCCAAAGACACCACAGGCAGTGAGGGTCAGCATCGTAATACCGATTGCCACAGGAACGGCTGTCAATATCCAAAGCCAAGTATATTTTCTCTGATGTTTACTTTTCTTCTCTTGCTTCATCATTATCGATATTTGGGAATGTTTGGGGCAAAGTTATAAAAAAACTCTCTAATAATCTCTCTAAAATGGTAATCCGATGCCGGCTCCTACCCACAATCCCGAACTCTTAGGTTTCCAGAGCGAGATTGTAAGGGTCGAAGTCGCCGAGTCGGGTTGGCGGAATATGTTCATGTCTATCATAATGTCACCACCATAAGCATATAGTTTGTGCCACTTGTCTTGGTAGAGGAATTGAGCATAGTCGGCACCCAAATTGAGCCTTATGCGCTTGAAGTAGATAACCGAAGTTATACCACCCTCGGGATACCATACAGGCAGCTGATAAGCTAACGAAGTCGCCACATAATTATTGCTCTGAATGGCAGACGAGGAGTAGCTGTGGGGCAGCAGTCGCGAGGATTTGTAGGTCAGTATTGGTGTTCCCTTCGGAGTCTCGGTTCCGCCAAACGAGGTCTGGTAGCTGAGTGCCAGCTGAATGGAGTGAGGGCGCACAAAGCCGGGTATATATGCCTTGCCGTAGAACGATATAAGGTCGCTGAAGTAGTCCATCGAGGGATTTATGGCGTAGTCCAAAGTCACGGAGTAGCCCCAACGCGGAGCAAATTCGCGGTATGCCATACGCACCATATCAGAGTAGCCAATCATAAAGTTGAGTTTGTGCAGACCCTCCGTATAACCTATCTTGTCGATATTGGTAATGGTGCCCGTAATCTCGTCGAAGCGTATCTGACCGAGGTTGGCAACCACACCATTAGAGTAGCCCCAACCCACCCCTAAGCTCAATATGCGATTGTGGTAACCACGTTGGAAGTAGAGTGGCAGAGTGGCAGATGCACTCACCGAGAAGTAGGTGTCGGGCGATGGAGTCTTTTGGTACTCCGCATCACCTGTCTCGGGGTTATACTGAGCTAAGGAGTATATGTTTTGTTTGCCTCCGTAGGCGGCACTTGCGCTGAGCAAAACTCCGAGTCCCGAGTAACGTATGCCTGCCTCGAGGAGAGAACCTTCGCTGTGGTTGTAGCCCCACGATGCAAAAGCCTCGGTCGATGAGAGTAGATTTTGCGACATGATGGTTGCTCCCCAATTTATTGCCACGTTATGTTCATCGACCAAGTTGAAGGGGTTGAGCGAGACGGGCATCCAACTGTGAACGTTGAATAGGTGTGATCCCTTGCGATAACGCTTCGGGGCGTAATTCTGGTTCAGACGCACAGAATCCTCCTTTTGGTAGCCTACCGTATCGAGCTTTGGCACATCCCACTGAAGGCGCGAGGGATTGACCACGTTTTGGGGTACTTTTGTCCACTCAACGGGGTTCTGCTCGTTGTACTTCTGCTGTGCTAAGCGATAGCCCAGACGAGTGTAGTCGGTGACGATAATCGTTGAGTCGCCTATGGGTACGGGGTCGAAACCGCCATAACGCGATGTTGTCTGTCTATACTCCTTGCCCGTAGCCAAATCCAGCGAGTGAGCCTCGTCATAACCAGAGGCTATGGAGCCGAAGTAGAGTTTTCCGTCTTTGGCTCTAAGGTCGCTGAGTGTGGTGTATGAACTGCGGGTTATGGCTCTGAACTCACCCTCGGGGGTCAGTTCGGCAATATGCATACCCTCTTGGTCGGTGATGATGGTGTAGAGTTTCTGTGTGATATTGTCCCACGCCAAGCCGTGCAGCTCGCTCATCCATGGTGCCGAGTAGCGTTTGGTTGCCTTGTCGTTGAACTTTTGAGCTATGATATACTCGCCATTTGGACGATACTCAACCCACGCAAGACCCTGATTGTCCATAGGCGTAGGGTAGAGAACATTGTCTTTGGTGTTGTAGGAGCGTGTGCGACCTTCGCCAAGGTCCATATAGCAAAGCTGCGAGCGCACTCTCTGCTCGAAGAGTAGTGAGCGACGATACTCGGTCCACCATATTCTGCCATATTGGTATGCGGGGCGCGTTGAAATATCGCCCACGTAGGGTAGTTTGCGCTCCTTGCCGCTGTTAATATCGACACTCACGAAGCGTGCAGGGCGGTTCAGAGCCTGCTTGATGGCAACGACTGTCGAATCGTTGATGGCAATAGGCGAGGAGTAGATGGTGTGGTTACGCTTGGGTAGCGAGTTTATCGGTGTGGCAGATGGCTTATTCTCGGGTAGCGACGACCAGAAGTTGTTCAGATAGTTGAACGTGCGGTGGAAGAGTTGATTGACGTTGGTGTCGTAATACTTGCCCAATGCTACCGATGTGGTGCATATAACGTACGGATTGCGGGTACTGTAATATGCCACCTGATTCCAGATATTCTCGCCGAAGTAGTCGTAGGAGTATGCCGCTATCTGATAACCCAGACGATAGTGGTCGGGAATGTAGTCAAGATACGAACCGCAGAACCACTTGTCTGAGTTGCGACGGTGGGTGATTTCGGACCCGATGGCTCTCAGCTCCATTGTGAATGAGGGTTGCAAAGCTCTGCCGAATGTTGCCATCTGGGTCTCGCACTGCACGGCATCACCCTCCATAAGCCAGATGGGCAGAAAGAGCAGACCCACTGTCGAGCCTTGCTGTCCGAGAACATAGCTCAAGGCGCGAATAACTCCTCGGTTGAGGTTGTTGTACTGCACGGCGTGGCGGTATTCGTGTGCCACCAGCTGTTTGTACCAAGGCATAGCGTAGCTCTCGATTGATGGAGAGGTGAGAAACTCCACACGCTTCGGTAGCCACATCACAAGTCCGTTGGACTGCAAATTTTCGGGGTGCATGACGAAGGGTATCTTCATCGCCGGGTAGCGAAAGCCGTAGCCTATGTATGGTCGTACAGCCTCAATGCACTGCAAGGTGCGCCACGCAAAGGTTGTAGCAGTGTCGGGATAGATGATTTTTACCCCCTCACCCTTGATTTGATGCCACTTAAGCTCCGGTGAGTCGGCTCCCCAAGTGTAGTATTGAGCAGTGACCCTCTCCACGGAGAGTGTCACCACCAACAAGAGTAATATTCTGAGGAGTTTGTGCATCTTTTGTCTTGTGCTTTAAGGGAGCAGGGGGTATGAATAGAACGCAGAATGGCTATCCGCCTGCCTTTTTGCAGCCGTAGCCCGCCTTGGTCAGCAGCTCAACTATGCGGTCGCGGTGGTCGCCCTGAATGATTATCTCGCCATCCTTGGCTGAGCCTCCCACACCACACTTACTCTTGAGCATCTTGCCCAGAGCCTCCAAATCCTCGCTACTGCCCACAAAGCCCCTGATGAGGGTAGCCACCTTTCCCGCACGATGTTTTCTGTCGAGCCACACCTTCAGATTCTGGCGATGGGGTTCCAATGTAGCCTCTTCCGGTTCATCCTCGGTCTGATATTGAAAGTCAGGATTGGTCGAATAGACCATACCCAGACGCGCTTTCCAATCGTTATCTGCCATAATTTTTGTCTTTATCCTCCATTAAATGGGAGCGACAGCTCTTTTTCAAAGAAAAAGCGTGCCATAATTTTGCGCAAAAATACTAAAAAATAATTGAAAAATACTATCTTTGTACAACTATGGCTGACCGATTTGTTGATAAACTGCTGAGATTGGTCCCCTTTTGGCGTAAGGCTGCCGATGAGGGACTGGCTAAACCCCTGCCTTATTGGGGTAAAAAACGCCTTGTGAAGGTCTATGTCGAGGGGTATGACGATGTAGCATTTTGGCGTTCTATATTCGACAATTTTCATAATCCCTATCTGAGATTCGAAATATCGGTACCGTCGTTTCGCGACCTGCCCAAGGGTAAGAAGGTGTTGCTGAGTATGATACCCTCGGCAAGCGAGGAGTTGCTGCTGTGTATGGATTCGGACTTCGATTTTTTGATGGACGAGGGGGCCGAACAGTCGCGCCTTGTGAAGAGCTGTCCGTTTATCTTTCACACCTATACCTACGCTACCGAGAACTATCTCTGCTATGCAGAGTCGTTGCATAACGTCTGCGTCAAGGCTACTAAGAACGACACCCGAATATTCGACTTCGTGAAGTTTCTTACCGAATATTCGTGTATCATATACCCCCTCTTTTTGTGGTATGTCTATTCGGCACGAGAACAGAAGCAGAACATCTTTACGTTGGTCGATTTTAAGAATGCCGTGAGGTTGGGTTATTTGGATATTCAAAACAATGGCGAGAAAACGCTCAAATGGTTGTTGGGCAATGTGGAGAGGTGTTGCAAACGTCTTACACTCAAATATCCAGACCTTGCCGACAAGGTGGTGGAGTATGGAAAGGAACTTGCTCAGCGTGGACTCAGACCCGACAACACCTACCTCTATATGCACGGTCACACACTGCTCGATAATGTGGTTATGGTCTTGTTGCAGAAAGTGTGTGAGGAGCTTCGGAGACTTTCTATCCAGCGTATCGACTCGTCAATGCAACGAGGCATAGCCTACCAAAACGAGATGAGCAACTATAAAAATGCCCAACGCCCCGTGCGAGAGGTGTTGCTCGATAATGACAACTACACAACCTCGCTGCTTTATCAACGCCTCGCAAAAGATATCGAGGAGTATATTGCTCGCACCGTAGAGTCGATGCGTCAACGTGGCGAGCTACCCACGACCGATCGCCAAACCCAGAGCGAGTTGTTTGCTCGTGACCTAAAAAAATTGGGTGGAGAATAGCTCCATCCAATTTTTTGTGCTTAGGGTATCTTTCTCCCTCACCAGCCTATGCTCTGTTTTTGCGTCTTACGATTCTCACTGTCGATTGTGTAGCCTGACGGATAAAAACATCCTCGGCAAAGGCATATTTCTGCAATAGTTCGGGGGTGTATTCGCGTATTGTCAACAACTCCATACCCTCCAATTTGCGTACGTCAAAACCCTCTTCGCGCAAAGCCGTGATAGCCTCGTCGATATGCCACGACGAATCAACGCAGAGCGAGAAATTGACTGCCGAGTTGTGTATGAGGTTGACCTTCAGTCTGAAACGCTCCATTAGCGAGAAGATTGTCGAGAATTTCTCCTCCATCACGAACGAAAAGTCGCGCGAACGCAAGGTCAGCAGCACCTGCTCTTTTTTCAAGATAAGGATAGGCACCTGCACCGGTGCAAGCATACCTCGAATTACGGTTCCGGGCTTACGCTTATCGCCAAAGGGACGCACGTAAAGGGGGATGCTCTTGTTTTGCAGAGGCTTAATTGTTCGGGGGTGTATAATCTGCGCACCACTATATGCCAACTCTATGGCATCCAGATAGTTCAGCTCGTCAATCTTTACTGCGTCATCAAAGATTTTCGGGTCGGCATTCAACACTCCGTCAACATCTTTCCATACCGACATCGACTCTGCCGAGAGAATGTTGGCAACCACGGCTGCCGAGTAGTCCGAACCCTCTCTGCCCAAGGTCGTTGTAGAGCCGTCGGGTGCAGCACCGATAAAACCTTGACCTATATATATATGCTCCGATTGAGCTTCAATAGCTGCCTTAAGAAGTGGGGCAGAGGCCTTGATATCGACCGCTGCATCTTTGTGACGCTGCTCGGTAACAAAGCATTTGCGCATATCAATCCACGCATTTGCCAATCCTACGCGGTTCAGATATTCCGAAACAATGGTGGTTGATATCAGCTCACCATAGGCAACAATTCTGTCGTACCACAACTCGGCATCCTCGCTACGGTAGGCTGTGTGCTGAGCTACATCCTCCAACTCGACAAAGAGTTGCTCGACCGAGTCTAAACTCTTGGGCTTGCGCCACAGGTCGTCGATTATCTGTTGATGATATGCTCTGAGCTGTCGAATCTCCTCCATCGAGCTATCCACATCGCCCGTCTGTACACCACGAAATACTCTCTCAAGGGCATTTGTTGTCTTGCCCATCGCCGAAACTATAATGAATAGATTCTCCTCGTCACCCACAATCTTGTGGAGATTTCTTACCCCATCGGCAGTCTTGACCGATGCGCCACCAAACTTATATACTTTCATAGGTCACACCTTTATTAACCTTGTAGTTTACGACTACAATCCTATCAGCATAGATCCCCCCTGCTTGACTTTTCAAAAGTCGCCCGAGGAGCGATATATCTGCGCACAAAGATAAGAAAAATATGGCAAATTATCTTATTTGCGGGAGGCGGAGTGATAAGTTTGCTAAATTTTTGTATTTTTGTATTTCGTTAAAATGTAAATATAGATAGTCTATGAATTACGATATTGATGCTCTGAGGAGCGTGGTTGAAAAGGCGTGGAGTGAGCGTGAGTTGCTCAAGGAGGAGTCGGTCAAAGGGACCATACGTCAAGTTGTCGAATTGGTTGATAAAGGCGAGCTGCGTACTGCCGAGCCTATCGACCTCGAGCGTAGCCTTTGGCAGGTAAACGAGTGGGTCAAGAAAGCGATAATCCTCTACTTCCCCATACAGCCTATGCGTAAGATGGAGTCGGGTGAGCTGGAGTGGTTCGATAAGATGGAACTCAAGAAGGGCTACGACGAGCTGGGGGTGAGGGTTGTACCCCACGCTGTGGCTCGCTATGGTGCCTACATCGCTCCCGGGGCTATCCTTATGCCATCATATGTCAATATTGGTGCTTACGTCGATTCGGGGACAATGGTCGATACGTGGGCTACGGTTGGCTCGTGCGCCCAGATAGGCAAGGGCGTTCACCTCTCGGGAGGTGTCGGCATTGGTGGTGTTTTGGAGCCTGTGCAGGCGCAGCCCGTAATCGTCGAGGACAACTGCTTTATCGGTTCGCGTGCTATTGTTGTCGAGGGCGCACATATCTGTCGCGAGGCTGTCTTAGGCTCGAATGTGGTCATCACAGGCTCGACCCATATTATCGATGTTACGGGCAGTGAGCCTGTAACCTACAAAGGCTATGTGCCTGCACGTTCGGTGGTCATCCCCGGCAGCTATCGCAAGCAGTTCCCCGCAGGTGAGTACAGCGTCTCGTGCGCCCTCATCATCGGTCGTCGTAAGGAGTCAACCGATAAAAAGACCTCACTGAACGATGCTCTGCGCGACTTTGGTGTCAGCGTATAGCCCTTATTCAGGTTAAGCTATGATTCACTCTTTCGATAGCCTTGGCTCGACAAACGATGAAGCTCGCCGTTTGAATTACTCTCACGGCGATATGATTATTGCTCGCAGACAAACCTCGGGGCGCGGTCAGCGAGGACATACGTGGCTCTCGGACGAGGGCAAAAATCTCACGGCAACCTTAGTTCTTGAGCCTACATTCCTGCCTGCAAGGGAGCAATTCCTCATCTCGCAGGTGGTGGCTCTGGGGGTTGTCGATATGCTTCGCAGCTACGGATTCCAGCCCAAAATAAAGTGGACAAACGACATCTATATAGGCGACAAAAAGATTGCAGGAATACTCATCGAGCATAATCTCGCAGGCGCAACCCTCAGTCGCACACTTGCTGGCATAGGACTCAATATCAATCAAATAGAGTTCTCTTCCGAACTGCCCAATCCAACTTCGATGGCACTTATTGCCGGTCGGGAGTTTATCCTCGAGCAGGTCATTGTACGCCTTCATAAGGCTGTAATGAATCGTTACGAAACTCTTGCGAGGGGCGAGAGAGCCGACATTCGCCATAGCTACCATCAACTGATTTATCGTCTCGACGAGCCACATCAATTTCGCCTTCCTTCAGGTGGGTCGATTCGGGGTATTATACGCAGTGTCGAACCAACGGGCGAGCTGATGGTAGAGCATAGCGATTCTTCGATTGTGCCCTATCTGTTCGGCGAGATAACCTTTATTATTTGATATTTTTATATGTTTTTTGTGAAAAAAACTCGGCTTGCTCTTTGATGTTAAGAAAATAACAACTATCTTTGCGTAGTTTGAACCATAAGAAGATTACAAACAACAACATTAAATACTGTTACCGTATGAACATTCCTTCGAATTTGAAGTACTCCAACGACCACGAGTGGTGCCGCGTGGAGGGTGAGTATGCCTACATTGGCATTACCGATTTTGCTCAGAGCCAGCTTGGTGATATCGTCTTTGTTGACGTTCCTACCGTAGGCGAGACTTTGTCAGCTAACGAGGTTTTCGGCTCGATTGAGGCTGTAAAGACCGTTTCTGATGCGTTTATCCCCGTAAGTGGCGAGGTTGTTGAGTTCAACGAGGCTGTAGATGCAGACCCCGCACTCGTTAACCGTGACCCCTATGGTGAGGGTTGGATGATTAAAGTTCGCTTGACTGCTCCCGAGGAGGTTGACGCCCTGCTGAGCGATGCTCAGTATGCTGAGCTTATTGGCTAATAGTGAGGCTTAAACAATAAGGGGTTGTCCATAAACTATTGGACAGCCCCTCTGTTTACTCGAGAGGGTAGTGAGTCGCTAAAGGCTTTCTTTGTGTCGTAAGGCTCTGCTATCCTGTGGGTTAGAAATGTTAATGAATGTTTAATTATAAAAAAAATAAGAAAATGGCTTTTTTGACTGACGAGAAACTCGTTATTGTTGGTGCAGCCGGTATGATCGGCTCCAATATGGTGCAGTCCGCACTTATGATGAACCTTACCTCGAACATCTGTCTTTATGACGTATTCTCGCCCGAGGGCGTAGCTGAGGAGATGCGTCAGAGTGGTTTCGACAACGTGAATATCACCGCAACTACCGATGTGGCTGAGGCTTTCAAGGATGCTAAGTATATCATTTCGTCGGGTGGCGCTCCTCGCAAGGAGGGTATGACTCGTGAGGACCTCTTGAAGGGTAACTGCGAGATTGCTGAGCAGCTTGGTAAGAACATCAGGACCTACTGCCCCGATGTTAAGCACGTTGTTATCATCTTCAACCCCGCTGACCTTACCGGTCTGGTAACCCTGCTCTACTCGGGTCTGAAGCCCGGTCAGGTGACCACCCTTGCAGGTCTCGACACCACTCGTCTGAAGAGCGCACTTGCTAAGAAGTTCGGCGTAATGCAGAGCGAGATTGAGGGCTGTGCAACCTATGGCGGTCACGGCGAGCAGATGGCAGTATTCGGCAGCTCGGTGAAGATTGCAGGTCGCAAACTTACCGACATTATCGGTACAGAGGAGTTCCCCGCTGAGGAGTGGGAGGAGATGAAGAAGGCTGTAACTCAGGGTGGTGCTGCTATCATCAAGCTCCGTGGTCGTAGCTCGTTCCAGAGCCCCTCTTACCTTTCGGTTGAGATGATTCGTTCGGTGATGGGTGGCGAGCCTTTCCGCTTCCCCGCAGGTACCTACGTTTCGAACGAGAAGTACAACCACATTATGATGGCTATGGATACCACTCTTGATGCTAACGGTTGCTCCTACAAGATGCCCGTTGGTACCGAGGAGGAGATTGCTAAGCTCGATGCAAGCTACGCTCACCTGTGCAAGATGCGCGACGAGTTGGTAACTCTGGGTATCGTTCCCGCTATTGAGAAGTGGTCGGAGATTAACCCCAACCTCTAATTTGGCACGATAAACTGCGGATTACTTCCGCATGTTGCAAACAAATCCCGAGTGGGACGTACTTCCAAGTACTACCCACTCGGGATTCTTATTGCGATGCACGTAATTTTCCCGGTCTAAAATCAAAAAATGATTACAGCTCTGTATGCTGTAAAATCTGCACGTCCGGCTTATTGGTCAAAATTAGTACATAAAATAGGGGCAATCGATTGATTTATATA
>CAZFQU010000042.1:0-17130 GCA_964521245.1 uncultured Alistipes sp.
TAGTTTTCAACTTCCTTTTTTATTTTTTTCGAAATTATTTAGGACAATATTGCTTACGACTACTCTAAACCATAGGCTCTGGCTCTGACATACTCGGTCTGAGCGCGAGAATCACCCCTTGCCGACAGTTCTTCAAGCGATATTGGCTCCCCAAATTTTATCCTAAAACTCTTACCCTTCTGCTTGAACATCTCATCGACCAAAAAGAGCATCTCGATATTGAATTTTATACCGAGTTTAGAGCGTACATTTGCCAAACGATAAAAGAATTTTGAGAGTTCGCCCTCGACAAAAACAGGGACAATCTGACGCGATGTTTGATGCGCCTTTTTGACGAAACTATCTCGCCACTTAAGGTCAGTGACTTTGCCATCAATCGAGCGAGAACAGAGACCCGCCGGAAAAGTAAGAACCGGAAGCGAACTATTCATAACCTCCTCAAACCTACGGGCATAGGCTACACTTTGTGAGCCATGTTTATTGACCGGAACCCACAACGGACGCAGAGGTTCGATGTGCATCAGAAGATCGTTGACGATAACCCTTGCGTCGCCAAAATGACCAATCAGACCATCAGCGAGCATCATGCCATCCATACCTCCGAAGGGGTGATTCGAAGCAAAAAGATAGCGACCATTTCTATCGAGCTGCTCGAGGCCCTGAATCCTATACTCGATGCCCAGCTCCTTGAATGCTTCGTGGATAAATTCGCGGGGCGAAAGTTCCCACGAGCGAGCCAACACGCGGTTAATTTCCTCTTGATGTATGAGGCGTTTGAGATAGCCGACAACAAAGTTTGGAACCCAGCGCGAGGCTTTGGGAGCTTTGCTTTTTAAGACGGCATCCAAGTCGATTTTTGTCATCCGGTTTTTCTATAATGCAAAATTTCACTACAAATATAGGTATTTTTCTCTGAAAAATAGCTAACTTTACACCCAAATAGAGATTATGGAGAGTAATAACACATATCACATTCCCGTACTGCTCGAAGAATCAATCGAATATCTCGACATCAAGCCCGATGGGATATATGTCGATTTGACCTTCGGCGGAGGCGGTCATTCGCGTCACATACTGAGTCGTTTGGGTCCCAGCGGCAGACTCTACTCATTCGACCAAGATAGCGACACGCGTGCTAATTGTCCCGACGACCCACGATTTGTTTACGTGGAGAGCAATTTTAAGTATCTGAGAAGTGCTTTGCGCTATCGCGGTGTAGAGAAGGTGGATGGCATATTGGCAGACTTGGGTGTCTCGTCGCACCACTTCGACGAAGCTGAACGTGGTTTTTCGTTCCGCGCCGATGCCGAACTTGATATGCGAATGAATCAGCGTAGCAAGTTCACTGCTCGCGATATTGTCAATGGATATACCGGTAAGGAACTCCAGCGCATATTCACCGAATGGGGCGAGTTGGATACCACCTATAAGATTTCTAACTGCATCGAGCGTGCAAGGAAGGAGAAGCCCATCAACACCACCGGAGAGCTTATCGAGGCCGTAGAGTCATGCACCCCCCAGAAGGACCCCTCGCGCTTCCTGTCGCGTCTGTTCCAAGCCCTGCGTATTGAGGTGAATGGCGAGATGGAGGCATTGAAGATGGCACTCGAACAGAGTTTCAAGATTCTGAATCCGGGAGGAACCATTGTCGTCATATCCTACCACTCGCTTGAGGATAGGATTGTTAAGAATTTCCTCAAGAGTGGCAATTCGAAAGGAATAATCGAGAAGGACTTTTATGGTCAGTACTTCTCGCCATATGTGCAACTCACACCCAAACCCGTAGTGCCGTTAGACGAGGAGTTGGAGCGTAACCCGCGCTCTCGTTCGGCAAAACTCAGGGCTGCCATGAAGCAGAAGCACTGGAAGGAGAAGAGCGAGAAGGGTGGTCGTGGCACACGAAGGAGAAAAAGAGGCAGAAAGTTTAACCCTCACGATGCCTTCAGCGATGACTGATACAGAATTTAATCCCCTCTCCGAGCAGGAGAGAGAACTTAAAGCGCAGGATGAAGAGTTTGCGCGACGCATAAGACGCGAGGTAAGACGCATCGAAAGTGGTGAAGCGGATGAAGAGATGGCTCGAGAGAGAGCTGAAGAGCAGGCTGAAAAAGAGGCTCAGGAGGCTCAACTCGAACTCAAGCGAAAGCGTGCAGCATCACCCATACGAGGGCTCTTCACCGGTGCGGTATTGCGACATGAATGGTTGACGGGTAACTATCGTTATCCGTTAATCATTGCTGCTGTGTTCCTGCTGAGCATAGCCGTCATGTTTTGGTCGTTGACGCTCGATATGCGCCTTTCGCAAACCGAACGCGACGTGCGTTTGTTGCGCGAGAGGGCTGTTCGACTTGCCGAGGAGCGCAACCGACACACCTCACATTCGGCAATCGTAGAGAGGCTTCGGGAGCGTGGCATAGAGCTATACGACCCCGAGGAGCCAAACATTGTAATTGTGGAGAAATAAGCCCATAGAGCTATGAGTCAGAATCAAGAAAGGCAACCCAACATAAAGGGCGACATCCTACTTCGTGTGAGGGTGTTGTACTACCTCTTTTTTGCGTTGGGCATACTGATTCTGGGGCGTATTGTATGGATTCAATTCTTCTCGGAGGAGATTGCCACGAATAGCGTGCGCATCGAAGAGAAAATTTTTCGAGAAGGGGATGTTATGGCTCGTCGCGGTAACATCTATGCCCGCAATGGCGAACCTCTTGCCACATCGATATTTCGCTATCGCGTGCGCTTCGATATGGCCGCTGAGGGTTTCGATTCGCTGAGACTCTTCAAGCGCGAGGCAGACTCCTTGGCAGAGTTGCTGTCGCTGCATTTTGGCGACAGATCGAAACAAGAGTACTTCGATTTGATGATGGGCGAACACGCCAAACGATATAAGCTCTCACCACGTGGCGACAGCACCTACTATCGCTCCTCGACCGAGCTGGGGCGTTGGTGGGACAGGGTGTGGAATCGCGAGAAGATAACCCGCAAATTCTACGACACCCTGCGCGACACACGACCCGTAGCCATATTTCCGCGCGATGTAGATTATGCCGAGTGGCGAAAGCTCAGAACATACCCCATACTGAATTGGAGTCTGGGCTGGGTCTATCGCGACTCGATGGTAGATAGGCGAGTCTATCCCCACGGCGACCTTGCTGCGCGCACCATAACCAACGCCGGCAGCTTCGGCATAGAGGACGTTTACAGTCAGGCACTTGCCGGACAAGGGGGTAAAGAGAAACGGCAGAGGATAGCCCACGGTTTCTCGGTGAGAGTCCCAAATTGGGAGGGAAGTGTGGAGGCAGTAGATGGGGCAGATATCTACACCACCATAGACCTCGATATTCAGGATGTGGCAGACAAAGCCCTCAGACGACAGCTCGATAGTCAGCGTGCATTCTGGGGTACTACGGTGGTGATGGAGTGTCAGACAGGCGACATACTCGCAATGGCAAACCTTGGCAGAAAGGAGGATGGCTCCTATGCCGAGCTTGAGAACTACGCCCTGCACCACAGAGCCGAACCCGGCTCTACCTTCAAGCTCGCCTCGACACTTGCTCTGATTGAGGATTGCAACTTCGACCTTGCCAAGACCTACGATACGGAGGACGGCAAAACAGTCAATATTGGCGGAGCCGATGTGCGCGACTCCCACAAGGGAGGTCACGTCGAGACACTCAAGAGTGCCTTTGCCGAATCCTACAACGTATGGTTCGTAAAGGCGATATATGAGGCGTATAAGGATAACCCCAAACGATTTACCGACTTTTTGCGACGATTGCATTTGGGCGAGGTAGCAGGCTTAGAGGAGTATGGTCATCGCGCTCCCTATCTACCCGAACCGGGGAAGAAGGGATGGTGGGGTGTAACGCTTCAGAATTTGGCTTACGGCTATGGCTTGGAACTTACGCCCATGCACGTTCTGACGCTATACAATATGGTGGCGAACAATGGCGTTATGGTAGCCCCCAGGCTTGTGAGCAGAATCGAGCGAGAGGGTGAAATTGTGGAGCAGATTCCCGTAAGAGTGCTTGCCGACTCGGTATGCTCGCAATCCACACTCAAGATTGTTCGCGAGTTGCTCGAGGAGGTAGCCATCTCGGGTACGGCATCTTACTATTTCAAAGACAGGTCGCGATTTAGTGTTGGTGCCAAGACGGGTACGGCAACTTATGCCCAGAGCGGTATAACCTACGACGACAGATACTACTTGGGGTCGATGGTTACCTATCTGCCGGCAGAGAGGCCTCGTTACATATTCATTACCTCGATGCTGACGCAAAAGGGCAGGGGTTCGTCGTACTACGGAGCAACACTTGCCGGTCCGGTACAGAAGCAGGTGGCAACCTATCTCTCGACACTTCTTGACGAAGAGCGCGAGCAGATTTCAGAGCCGGGTACAAAGCGTCCCCAAAGAGTGAAGGGTGGTGATGCTGAGTCGATGCTCAAGGTTGCCGACCACTACCAGATAGGGTTTGACAGCCCCACCAAACGAGGGTGGGTGACAAGTTGCTGCGACTCGTTGCAAACCACATATCAACAAATCGACACAGAGTCGGGTGTTGTTCCGAATGTGGTGGGTATGGGACTCAAAGATGCCCTCTATCTGCTCGAGAGTAGCGGCTTGAAGGTCCGCTTCGAGGGTGCAGGGTCGGTTGTAAGCCAACATCCCGAAGCAGGAGCCAAGCTCAGCAAGGGCGGAGTGGCATATTTGAAATTGAAGAATTAGAGAATAAAGAGATTATACTATGAAAAAAGTAAGTCAACTACTTGGAGGAGTTGCAGTTAAAAGCCATCGGGGAGCAGCGCCCAACGCAATAGAGGTCGGGGCGCTGTGCTACGATTCGCGCTGCTTGGAGGCAGGAGGATGCTTCTTTGCGGTTGTGGGCACAGCAAGCGATGGTCACAACTATATCGACAAAGCTGTCGAGGCGGGAGCTGTCGCAGTAGTTGTTGAACGTATGCCCCAAAACATAGATTCGCGTCTGTGTTATATCGAGGTTGAGGATACAAACCTTGCGATGGCAGCAATGGCAGCTGCCTTCTACGACAATCCCTCCCACCAGATTAAGTTGGTGGGTGTGACCGGCACCAATGGTAAGACCACCACAGCAACGCTGCTCAGCGACCTCTTTACGGCAATGGGCTATCGTACGGGATTGATTTCGACGGTAGTCTATCGCATAGGCGATAAGGAGATTCCTTCGACCCACACCACTCCCGATGCACTAAGGCTCAATGCCATGATTCGCCAGATGGTGGATATGGGTTGCGAGTATTGTTTTATGGAGGTCTCGTCGCACGCCATAGCTCAGCATCGTACTGCCTCGCTTAGGTTCAGCGGAGTGATATTCACAAACCTCACTCACGACCACTTGGACTACCATAAGACCTTTGCCGAATATCTGAGGGTCAAGAAGTCGCTCTTCGACTCGCTTGGCTCCGATGCCTTTGCCATAACCAACATCGACGACCGCAACGGCAGGGTGATGGTGCAGAACTGCAAAGCACAGATTAAGACCCTCTCGCTGAGGAGTGTTGCCGACTTACACTGCAAGATTATCGAGATGTTGCCCGACGGTATGTTGCTGAAGATTGGCGAAAAGGAGGTATGGGTGCGCCAAACAGGCCGATTCAATGCCTACAATCTGCTGGGAATCTACGGAGCTGCAACTCTTTTGGGTGCTGACCCCGACTGTGTACTGCAAACACTCAGCAACTTGGGTTCGGTCAGTGGCAGGTTTGAGACCATACGCTCGAAGGATGGCAGGGTTGCTATTGTCGATTATGCCCACACTCCTGATGCTTTGGAGAATGTGATTCAGACCATAGAGGAGATTCGCCAACCATCGCAACAACTAATTGTGGTTTGCGGATGTGGTGGCGACCGCGACCGCACCAAACGCCCCGAGATGGCTGCCATAGCCATACGGTATGCCTCGCTGGCAATCTTTACGTCGGATAATCCGCGCACAGAGTCGCCCGATGCCATACTCGACGATATGACTCGCGAGTTGGATTCGAAGAGCCGCTATTTGCGTATTGTTGACCGCAGTCAGGCTATACGTACGGCGGTGATGATGTCCAAGGCGGGTGATGTGATACTCATCGCGGGTAAGGGTCACGAGACGTATCAGATAGTGGGTGAGCAGAAGCACCACTTCGACGATAGGGAGCAGGTGCGCCAAGCCTTCGAGAGTTTAGAATAGATAATTATCAGAAAGAGAGAATAACACAATAAAACCAAACTTAACAGAGTATGTTCTACCACATATTTCAATTTCTTGAACAGAGATACGACTTTCCCGGTGCCGGTATCTTTCAGTATATTTCGTTCCGTTCGGTAGCGGCCATCATTTTGGCTCTGCTTATCGTAATCTTCTTCGGCAAGAGTGTCATACACTATCTTCAGCGTAAGCAGATTGGCGAGGAAATTCGCGATTTGGGTCTTGAGGGGCAGCTTGCCAAGAAGGGTACACCAACAATGGGCGGTGTGATAATCCTGTTGGCGATATTGGTTCCGGTGTTGCTTTTCGGCAGATTGGACAACATCTATATCCAGCTGTTGATAGTCTCCACTCTTTGGCTGGGCTTCATAGGCGGATTGGACGACTATATCAAAGTCTTTCGTCACAAGAAGGAGGGTCTTAAAGGGCGATTCAAGATTGTAGGTCAGGTGGGACTTGGCATTATCGTCGGACTCACAATGTGGCTATCGGAGGATATTGTTGTCAGGGAGAAGGTCTCCTTGCCGGTAAAGACCGAGCATATCGACCAATTTGGTAACCTTATTGTTAACCACACCAACCAAGTCGTACTCAGCCCCGACGAGATAAAGACCACCAAAACCACGATTCCCTTCTTGAAGAACAACGAGTTGGACTATCGCATGCTTGTTGGTGGCAACGAGCAACTATCGTGGTTGCTCTATATCATCGTGGCTATATTGGTGGTTACGGCAGTATCGAACGGAGCCAACCTCACGGATGGTCTGGATGGTTTGGTTACGGGAGTCTCCGCGCCGATAGTTGCCACACTCGGAGTGTTGGCATACCTTTCGGGTCACATCATCTATGCCGACTACCTGAACATTATGTATATCCCGGGCAGTGGAGAGTTGGTGGTCTTTGCCGCGGCATTCCTTGGTGCGCTCATAGGTTTTCTGTGGTATAACTCTTTCCCGGCTCAGATATTTATGGGCGACACGGGTTCGTTGGCAATCGGTGGTGTGATAGCGGTCTTTGCACTCTGCATACGCAAGGAGCTGCTGCTGCCTCTGCTTTGTGGAATCTTCCTTGTGGAGTCGCTCTCGGTGATGATTCAGGTGGGATATTTCAAATATACCAAGCGTAAGTATGGCGAGGGCAGGCGCATATTCCTAATGTCGCCTCTGCATCACCACTATCAGAAACGAGGAGTCTTTGAGACCAAAATCTCGCTTCGTTTCTGGATTATTTCCATTCTGTTGGCAGCCATCACGTTGGCAACACTGAAAATCAGATAGTTAATACTGTGATAAAGAAACCATTAAAGATATGAAAAAAATAGTTGTTCTTGGTGGCGGAATCAGCGGCTACGGCTCTGCCATCTTAGCGCAAAAGAAGGGTTTTGAGGTTTTTCTCTCCGACGCAGGAAAGATTGCCGACAAATATAAGGCTCGATTAGAGGAGTGGAATGTACCCTATGAGGAAGGTCGCCACACCGAAGAGCTTATCCTCTCGGCATCGGAGGTTATCAAGTCGCCCGGAATACCCGACACGGCACCTATCGTGAAACTCATACGCGAGGCTGGTATTCCCGTAATCTCGGAGATGGAGTTTGCCTTCCGCTATATAGGCAAGGCAAAGACCATCTGCATAACAGGCTCGAATGGCAAGACTACAACCACATCGCTCATCTACAAGATTATGCACGATGCCGGCAAGCGCGTAGCTCTTGGCGGAAATATCGGCGAGAGTTTTGCCTACTCGGTGGCACAGGGTGGCTACGATTGGTATGTTTTGGAGCTGAGTTCGTTCCAACTTGATGGTATGTTCGATTTTCGTGCCGATATCGCCGTCTTGATGAACATTACCCCCGACCATTTGGATCGCTACGACTACTGCTTCCAAAACTATGTGAACTCGAAGATGCGCATCACACAAAACCAGCACTCGCGCAACTACTTCATCTACTCGGGTGACGACGAGGTTATCTGGCAGGAGATAAACCGTCGAGGTGGCGAGCTGGGTCAGAAGTTGCTGCCGTTTGCCGTTAAGTCGGTTGTGGCAAGTGGTGCGGGCGATGCCTTCCCCGATGGTGATACGGGTAAGTTCAATGCAGTGGTGGGAGCCAAAGAGGTTAATGTCGATACGCGCAAGATGCAAATCAAGGGTCTGCACAACACCTACAACGCTATGGCTGCAACTCTGGCAACTCTGGCTGCAGGTGTCACTCCCGCGAAGATTCGCAAGGCGATTTACGACTTCAAGCCCGTGGAGCATCGTCTCGAGCCTGCGGGTATAAAAGGTGGTGTGGAGTGGATTAACGACTCGAAGGCTACCAATGTCGATTCGGTGTGGTATGCTCTGGAGTCGATGACTCGCCCCTTGGTGTGGATTGCAGGTGGTACGGATAAGGGTAACGATTATGCCCCCTTGATGGAGTTTGCCCGCCAGAAGGTACATACGTTGGTATGTATGGGTCTTGACAACAGAAAGCTCGAGGAGAGCTTTAAGGGTGTTGTACCGACAATCATCTCCACCTCGTCGCTCGACGAGGCTATGCGTGCGGCAGCCAAGGCAGCTCGCAATGGTGATACGGTATTGCTCTCGCCCGCCTGCGCATCGTTCGACCTATTCCGCAACTACGAGCAGCGAGGCAAGCTCTTCAAAGAGTGGGTGGCTGAAAACTTATAGAACATCCATATAGCAAAAACAATGGGACAACAGAGTCTGACTGGCGGGGCTGAAACCTCATGGGTAAAGCGAATATTTCGCGGCGATAAGGTGCTGTGGATTACGGCAGCCGTATTGGCTGTCATATCCCTATTGGTGGTCTATTCATCGACCGCCAAGATGGCTTACGGCTCCTCTTCGTTGCGCCCCTCGTTCCTCTTCCTGCGCGACCAGCTCTTTATTATTTGTCTCTCGGTGGCGGCTCTAATGCTCTTCTATCGTATCAATAGTCGCTTCTATAACCGCTTTGCAGCATTAGCGTTCCTCTTCTTTTTAGGGCTTACGGTATTGGTCTATTTTGTTGGCGGTGTGACAAATGGTGCTGCACGATGGATAAACATCTTAGGCTTCAACCTTCAACCCTCGGAGGGTCTGAAGGTGGCGACCATACTCTTTATGGCTCGTCAGCTCGCCTCACGACAAACCACCATAGAAAAGTTGCGTATCATCCCATCGCTCAACCCCCTGAGTTGGTGGCGCGACAAGGAGCAAAAGAAGATATGGCTCGAGGGTACAATCCCTATTCTGGGTCCCGTAGTTGTCTCCTCGATGATTATCTTTCCGGCACACACATCATCGTCGTTTTTGGTCTTTGCCACCTCGGTTGTGATGATGCTCATTGGCAGGGTGAGGATTCGGGAATTGGCAAAACTGCTGCTCATAGCCCTCACAGCACTACTTCTGATGATGGCACTGAATCTGGGGCGTAGTCAGACTGCAGGCGGAAGAGTCCAGACGTGGATTAAGACGTGGTGTGAGCCGCGAGCAGAGGTCCCCCTCGAGGAGCTATCAGACACCGAACGCTCGATGATAGCCATCTATAATGGCGGAGTGACAGGGTTGGGTGCGGGACGTAGCGCTATGCGTGTGGAGATGACTCACCCAGAGAGCGACTATGCTTTTGCACTCTTTGTCGAGGAGTATGGTCTGATAATGGCTGTTCTGTTGCTGATGATTTACCTTTGGATATTCTTCCGCGCCATTGTCATATTCCAAAATTGCGGTACCGCCTTTCCGGGATTGCTGGTCTTGGGACTCGCGCTGATGATAACCACACAGGCTTTACTCCACATAATGGTAGCTATCAACCTTATGCCCGAAACAGGACAGACCCTGCCACTGATTTCGCGTGGTGGCAGTTCGATGCTCTTCACGTCGATAGCCTTGGGTATGATACTCTCGGTGAGTCGCCAAAATGATGAGCAGTCGCACGACAAGCCCAAGGGAGAATCGCTACTCGAAAGCTCCTCAAAAAAGAGGTAACATATAAGGTTTTACCCTCTAAAACTAAGTTGAATTATGGCTGATGATATAAGATTGGATAAATATTTGTGGGCAGTGAGGATATTCAAGACCCGTAGCGATGCTGCCGACGCCATACGCAACAACCGCGTATTGGTGAACGATGCTTATTGTAAACCCTCGCGCGAGGTGAAGATTGGCGACCAGATATCGGTCAAGCGTATGCCAGTACTCTATCGTTTCAAGGTTTTGGACCTTGTGTCGAGTCGCCAGCCGGCAAAGAATGTACCGCTCTATTGTCTGAACATAACCCCCGAGGAGGAGCTTCAGAAGCTGAACGTGCCTCGCGAGACCATCTTTGTTTTTCGCGACCGAGGTACGGGACGTCCCACAAAAAAGGAGCGTCGCGACTTGGACAACCTGATGGATGGTATGTTTGATACGGATTTCGATTTTGACGACGATTTAGATTAGACAAAGCTATATACCATTTTACACCAAGGGTAAATTTTCCGCTTGTGCAATTTCGTATATAAGTACCTATACAAAATTGATGATATTATGGATTTCAAGACTCTTATCAAGGCGCGTCGAAGCGTCAGAAAATTCTCGGAGCAGAAAGTTGAGCGTGAATTGTTGCGCTCCATTGTGTTGGATGTAGCACGTTATGCCCCCTCGTCGCGTAACAGCCACTCCACTCGTTTTATGATTGTCGATGACCCCGACATCATCTCCCGCTTGTCAACCATGCGCGACTACGGCTCTTCGTTTATGAAGAATGCCCCCGCAGTTATTGTCGTTATGGGCGACACCACAAAGACCGACCTATGGAAGGAGAGTTGCTCTATATCGACCACCATGCTCTTGCTTGCACTTGTTGATGCAGGGCTTAAGGGTTGTTGGGTACACGTCGATGGTCGTCCGCAGTTGCGCGAGGAGCCTAATGGTAAGCAGGCTATCGAGCTTGTACGCGAACTGCTGCCCATCCCTGAGAATTGTGAGGTTCTCTGCTGTGTGGCTTGTGGTTACTCCGACTTCGAACCTGCCCCACTACCCGACTTCGACCCCAACGAGGCTATACTCTAAGCTCGCGGTGGAAACCTATAAAGTAGGTTTATAAATTTTTCGTAACTTTGCAGGTGCAAACACATAACCCGAAAAATGAAAAAAAGTATATTGACCCTGCTGATGATTGTAGCAGCCACATTTGCCGGCTCGGCAAGAGAGCTATACAACCTAAACGACCAATGGCGATTCTTCTTCAGCTATGAAGACAGCGGAGATTTATCGCGCTATGTGACACTGCCCCATACATGGAACGACGATGCCTTGGCAGGTATCTATCCATACATGCGCAGCTCGGCAAACTACACACGCTCGTTGTACATACCCGAAGAGTGGGCGCAGAAGCGTCTTTTCCTGCGTTTCGGTGGAGCGCAGACCACTGCCGACCTTTTTGTCAATGGTATGCACGCTGGTAGCCACAGCGGAGCAGGTGTGGCATTCACCTTCGAGATTTCCGAATGGGTGAAGTATGGCGCAGAGAACCAAATTCAGGTGGTGGTGAACAACGCCCCCAGCAGTCGGACCATGCCACTTGCAAGCGAGGGTAACATCTATGGCGGAATTGCAGGCGATATAACTCTGATTGTGACCGACAAGGTGGCTATCTCGCCCCTGCACTACGGCTCAGACGGAGTTGTTGTGCGCACCACAAAGATAGCCGACAATCAAGCCGAAGGCGAGGCGTTGGTATTCTTGAGTGTAAACTCGCCCCATCAGGTAGAGCTTACGCTTCGAGGCTACGACAGCGACAACCGTCAGCTACTCCTGCAGCGTCGCACAATTAAGAGTTCGTTCGACTTCTCGAAGCCCGTTAAGATACCTTTCATCATCGAAAATCCTCGACTCTGGTCGCCCCAAAACCCTCAGCTCTGTCGTTTCGAGGTTGAACTTAGTAGCGACTCCTCGACCGACTGTGTGGAGGTGGTGAGTGGTCTGCGATGTGTAAAGCTCACTCCAGAGGGTCTATTTATAAACGACCAAAAAGTGAGTGTGAATGGTGTCAGCCTGAGTTACGACCACCCCTCTAAGGGCGGGGTCTATGGCAAGGAGGCTATCGACGAAGATTTAGGATTGCTACTCGACCTCGGTGCTACCGCCTTGCGCTCGCCAATGGCTCCCCACCCGCAATACCTCTACGACAGATGTGACTGCGAGGGACTCTTGGCGTGGATCGACCTGCCGTTTGCACGAACACGCCACCTCTCGGATATATGCTACTACGCAACCGAAGATTTTGAAAAGCAGGGCGAACAACTGCTCAAGGAGATAATATGGCAGAACGCAAACCACCCCTCGGTGGTTATGTGGGGTCTGTTCACCAACCTAAAGGCAATTGATGGTCGTTTGTGTGACTACATACGCAGACTCAACACCACAGCCCACAGCTGCGACCCGACACGCCCCACCATAGCAACCAGCAACAGCGACGGTGAGATTAACTTCATAACCGACGCGATAGTTTGGCAACAGAGTGTGGGATGGGCTAAAGGCAGAGTGAGCGATATGGCCCTGTGGCTCGAACAGCTGGACAGAAATTGGAGTCACCTCAGCTCGGCAATATGTTACGGCGCCGAGGGTAACACCGCTCAGCAACCCGACAGCTACAATCGTCCCAAAGCCTCGACAATAGATTATCCGGAGCGTCGTCAGAGCCGTTTCCTCGAAGAGTATAGCGCATACTCCGATAGCGACTCTATATTCTGGGGCAGATGGATAAATTCTCTCAGCGACTTTGGTGCTGCACGTCGTGGAATGGCGTTCAACTACTCGGGACTTGTCGATTACGAGCGTTGTGAGAAGAAAGATGCATACTACCTCTATCGCGCATTGTGGAACACAAAGAATCGTACACTGCACATTGCCGACAGAAGATGGCACACCCGCCCCACCGAGCCTCAGAGTTTCAGAATCTATGCTTCGGAGAGTTTAGAGCCTACGCTGCTGGTCAATGGCGATACGGTGGCTCTTACGCGCCTTTCGCGTTGTGTGTGGCTCAGCGACGAGGTTGCTCCCTTGAGTTGTCTGTCGTTGAAAGTTACGGCTGAAGAGTTGAGTGCTGAGGCGGAATTTCGATGTGGCAGCGCGATAAAACGTCCACAGCGGCAGGTCCCTCTGCAAACAGTAGGTCAACTATTGATAAATTAGGCTCAAACGGCTGACGGTCGGAAAAGACCTGAATATATGGCTCGGCAATAAATGTCGTGCCATTTTTTTGTTTGGGGCGAAGGTCAACTACCGAAGGTGTGGGGTCGATATAGCTCTCGCTGATTTGGGGGGTGTGAGATTGTATGCCCACCAGACGCAACAGCACATCGAGCAACTGAGAGTTGTAATCGACCAAAAACTCCCACTCGCGCTCATAGAACGGAGCAAGATAGTCCCAATAGTGGTCGAAGAAGGGAGATGATTTATATGCCGAAATAAGAGCTATACAGTGTTGGTGTTGCCAACGCTTCGAATAGTCGAGTCTAAGGTCACGAACAGGGGTGCGCGGACGGTTACCACGCTGAACGTGAGCCGTCAAAGCCATTCTGCCCGTGGGGGTCAGAATCTCGGCTCTGTTTCGCTCGGAACGCTTGACGAAGTGTTCGCCCAAGTCGATTATACACTCGCCTTTGAGTAGGCGTGCAAAGTACTCTACACTCGGCAGATAGGCTGTTGGCAAAATAGTTGTCGGCATCTAAAATAGGGTTTATCCACGGCAAAGATAAGAAAATAGAGGCAAGAGTGAGTGAAAACCGCAAAATTATCATAACTTTGCATAAGAGAGTCTATGGGACAGAGTGACAATAAAATGGTATGATTTTCGTTTTATGATTAAGAAACATTAGTGCGATACAAAGGATGAAAAGAGCATATAACATATTGGTATTGGTTCTGATGAGCCTTCTTCTTGGGGGGTGTTCGTCGAGTCTCTATACCTCGACTTTGGGTTATAGCGACGATATGTACTCGACACCCGACTACAAGAAGTTTGTCGATAATGTAAAGCAAAAGCAAGCCGAGAGGGCTAAGGAAGAGCAACAGAAAGCCGAGCAGAAGCTCGCAGAGTTCAAGGCAATGGCAGAGGCTCAAGGGGTGAAATATAACGAGGTTGAATCGCTGAGCGAAGTGGATTTGGGTCATATAGCAACCTCCTATGAGAGTGCCTATGCACACCGCCTAAAGGGAGCGTCATCGCTGAGCTATAAGATGCCATCGAGCTACTATAATCTGCGTTACTCTTCGGATTTTCAGTTCCTAACGGCATACGACCCGATGGTCTATAATGTGGTGGTTATGGGCGACGAGGTGTGGGTTGAGCCTAAGTATATAAGCTCGATGTTCGGCACGTGGGGCGCACCCTCCTACTCGACGGCTCCCTATTGGGGTCCATACTACTCATCGTTCTATGGTAATTGGGGCTATAACCCCTATTATTGGAGTCACTACCCCTATGACTATTATATGTGGTGGGGCTATCCGTACTATGGTTGGTACGACCCATGGTACTATCCGCCGATGTGGGGACCCGGCTTCTACCCGGGGTATCATCCGGGACACCATCCGGGCTACAATCCTGCACCGGGGAACAAGCCCTCGCAAGGCAATAACTATCCGAACTATCGACCACGCCCCGGCGCAGGAGCAAGTGGTAACTACCGAGGATTGGAGTCAGGCTCACGCCCCGGCTCTACAAGTAATCTGCGCCCCGGAACGGGAGGTAAGTCGCGCTTCGACTTCACACCCCGCCCAACTACGGGCAGCAGCCGAGTTGGCAACTCGAGCAACATTAACAGACCCAGCAATGGCAGGGAGAACGATAGATTTAGCAACCAAAACAACACCATAAATCGCCCCTCGAATAACAACAGCAACCGCAACACGGGCTACAACAACTCCAATAGCTCGAACTATCGCCCTTCGGGTGGCGGAGGATTTAATTCCGGTGGAGGATTCACAGGAGGCGGCTCGCCTCGCAGTGGTGGTGGCGGAAACTATCGCGGCAGGTAGCTTTCGATGTTAAACTTAGGATTAGACGGTGGCACTATGAAACGATTAGCAATGACCATTGTTGCACTACTATTGGCTGCAACATCTCTAAAGGCTCAATATGGCTACACATTCTCGGGAGAGGTGATGAGTCAGGCGGGTATGAGTACTTCACAGTTTGCCCAGCTGAGCCAACACCACATACTCGGCACAGCACGTTCGATGGCAATGGCAGGTGCTTTCACCTCGCTTGGAGGCGATATATCGGCAATGAACATCAATCCCGCGGGTTTGGGTATGTACTCCACAAGTGAGTTTACGCTCACCCCATCTATCAGCATCAGCAAGTCGGGATCGAACCACTCATCTTATGGCTCGAATACCTCGACCCAATTTACGCCCAGCAATTTAGGAGTGGTGTTTAACCTCTATCGCGGATTGGGCAAGGTGCGCAACATAGTCTTAGGCTTTGGCTACAATCGCGTTGCCGACCTAAACTACGACAGCTCACTATGGTACGACAACCCCTACTCGGGAGGTGAGCCTTCACCCTCGATTTTGAACCTTATGGCAGGTCAGCTCACGGTCAACAAGCTCTACCCCGACCAAAATGGCTTTTTGGGCTACTATGGCGAGAGATATCCCGACCTTTGGGGCAGTATGCTGGCATACAACAGCTACCTGATTAACCCCTATGAGGATAACGAGGGTGAGTATTGGGCTGCAGACCACGTGGGACAGAATGCCTCCATAGGTCACTTCTTCCAGCAAGAGAGTCGCGGCTATATTGGCGAATACGACATATCGTTTGGTATGGACCTCTCATCGAAGTTCTATATTGGTGCGACACTCGGCATACAGAACATATCGCAGAGTATCTATACCTACTATGGCGAGGATTACCTCTATGGCGATGATTTGGCTGTCGATGCAGGCGGAGGGCAGCTTGTGGAGCAGGCAGACTATATGCACTATGGTCAAGGGGTTGATATCAGTGGTGTGGGTGTAAACTTCAAGATTGGTATTATCTATCGCCCCACAAAGTCGGTGCGCATAGGTGTAGCCTACCATACTCCGACATCCTACTCGCTCGACCACTCCTATACGGCAACTCTCAGGTCGCTCTCCTACAACAATGCCAATGGCGAGTACTACGACTCGTCGGTCAATACCGAGGGTGATTGGGTCGATAGCAGTAGCGATAGTTGGAAGTTCCGTACCCCCTCTCGTCTTTTGCTCGGAGGCTCCTACGCCTTTAAGGAACGTGCCGTCATTTCGGTTGACTACGAGCGTGCGTGGTATGGCGGTATCAAGGTACGTAACACTCCGCGCTGGATTCCCAATCCCGAGGACTATACCCGTCAAAAGATACGTTCGCAGCTGCGCGCCACAAACAGTCTTCGCATAGGTGCGGAGTTTAAGCCCACCCAACGATGGGCTTTGAGAGCCGGTTTCAGCTACACCGATGCTGTGGCAGAGCAAGACAAATATGCTCTTAATGGTGCGGTGTCAGAGCAGACAATCTACTATACAGGTGGTGCCGGATTCAGAATCACCCCTCGCATCGGATTGGATTTGGCTTATCGCTATATGAAGAGCGAAATGAGTGACTATCGTCTCTTCTACTCCTCGCAGGATAGTGGCTCGTCAGAGGTTAAACTCTACGACGCATCACAAAAAATTAGTAGCACGATTTGTCGCCACAATCTGGCACTTACACTATCGGTAAAATTCTAACCCCTCGAAATATCTGACCGACGGCTTATTTAATAATAGGTATTTAATTAGACCTATTATAAAGCAAAAGAGGGTATCTAATAAGTTTTTTTAACCTTCTGAGAATTGCGTATTGGAAAAAGCTCGGCTTATTGGTCAAAATTAGTACATAAAATAGGGGCAATCGATTGATTTATAT
>CAZFQU010000043.1:0-16492 GCA_964521245.1 uncultured Alistipes sp.
TGTGGTGATAGGTGTCGTGACCTACCTCCTCCAAGTCGTTATGCTTACCCGACACTCGCAGACACTTCTGGGTATCTGCAGCTGCGGGATACTTGCGGGGAGCATTGCCCAAGAAAATATCCTTAAACTGGTTCATACCAGCATTGGTAAACATCAGCGTAGGGTCGTTCTTTACCACCATCGGTGCCGAAGGAACAATGGCGTGATTCTTCGATGCGAAGAAGTCTAAAAATGCCTGTCTAATTTTTGTGGATTCCATCATATAATAATCTTAACAATTTTTTCGTTTTCAATTCGGGTTGCAAAATTACATATTTTCACTAAATTTGCGCAATCAAAGGGACATAATTTTTAATTATGAGGGAAAAAAGCGGGAAAACGGAGGCGAGTTTTATGATTGGTGGCGGACTATCTGCCCCTTCGAAGCTCAGAATATATCGCACAGTGAGAAAAATCTTGCTGGGCTTTATCTTCATTTCGCTTATGAATGGTCTCTTCTCCCACCTCTTCTACACCCCCAAGATGTATCGCATCAATCGCGACAACCGCGAATTGGTGGTAAAGTACCATATCCTTCAAGATAAGTTGCGAGCCATGGAGCGCGAGCTGAGTCAGATTCGCCACCGCGACAACCACGTCTATCGCTCGCTCTTTTCGTCCGACACCCTCTCAATCGAGGGAGTCCACACCCCCTATCCCGACAGCAAATATGAGTCGATGAGCCTCGACCCCCACTCCACACTCCTTATCGGCACGTGGCGACAGATTGACCGAGTGGCAAAACTCCTCTACGAAGAGTCCGTATCGCTCGACGAGTTGCAAATTCTCTCCAAGAACAAAGAGCAGCTCTCGACAGCCATCCCGGCACTATGGCCCATCGACCGCGCAAAGCTAAATCATGGTATCGGAGCTTTCGGTTGGCGCATACACCCCATCTACCACGACCGTCGATTCCACAAGGGAGTTGACCTTGGTGGCAAGATTGGCGACCCGATTTATGCCACGGGCGATGCAACGGTCGAGAGTATCGACACCCGCAACAGTCCTCGAGGATATGGCAAGCAGGTGCTTCTGAACCACGAATTTGGCTACAAGACCCGCTATGCACATATGCACAAAATATATGTGAAGCCGGGCGACAAGGTCACTCGCGGTCAACTTATAGGCGAGCTTGGTGCTACGGGTGGAGTTACGGGTCCTCACCTGCACTACGAGGTTATATATCAGGGCGAAGTGGTCAATCCCATCAACTACTTCAACAAGAATATGACCACCGAAGAGTACGAACAGATAATGGCTGAAATCAGCGAAAAGAATCTCGAGAAATAGTTATGACACCACAAGAGAGAATAGCAAGACGACGCAAAAGGTCGATTCGACAGCGACTCCTCAGGGGTCTTATCTCTGCCTTTATCTGGCTGGGAGCCATCACTCTGTATTATGCCCTCTACTCCATATTCTTCGACACTCCCACCGAGTATATCATGAAACACTCAACGGACCGCCTGCGCGAAGAGTATGAGATACTTAGCCAGAGATACGACTCGCTCGAAATGGTGGCGCAGAACATAGCCGACCGCGACAAAAACATCTTCCGCATACTATTCGAGTCGGATCCATATCAGCTTGAAGATGGCAAGAGTTCGCGATATGAGGAGATTCTCGGCAAATCGACCTTCAGACTCAAGCGTGAGCTTGGCAGTCGCACCCAGCAGCTCGAAGAGAAACTCTCGGTGCTTATCGGCTCCTACGACACGCTCAGCAGTAAGATTGCCTCATTAGGCGAGAAGTGCAACTACATACCCTCGATTCAGCCCATCATCAACAAGCAGCTGACTCTGCTTACAGCCTCATACGGCATGAGAATACACCCCTTCTACAAGACTATGAAGTCGCATCAGGGTATCGACTACACAATACCCGAGGGGTCGAGAGTTTTTGCTACGGCTGATGGTTGGGTCGATGAAGTATCGACGCGCTCCACATCGGGTCAGACGATAGTTATCGACCACGACAATGGCTTTATGACCGTGTATAGCCATTTGGGTAAGATAAACGTCAGAGAGGGACAGAGAGTCAAGCGAGGCGATATTATCGCTCTTTCGGGCAACTCGGGTCTTTCGCTTGCACCCCACCTGCACTACGAAATCAAGCAAAATGGTATGCGCATAGACCCCATCCACTACTTCTTCCAAGAACTTTCGCCCGAGGAGTGTGAGCGCATAATTCACATTGCAAATTCGGGAATGCAATCATTCGATTAGAGATGAAACTCAGGCTCCTATTAGTCGATTTCGATGGCACATTGGCAGACACTCGTTCAGCCAATGCTAAAGCTTATGTAGCTGCACTCAAAGAGTTTGGTTATCAGCTCTCTGAAGAGGATTATCTAAAGAAACACTTTGGAGTCAGATGCCCCGAATTTCTACGCTCGATGGGAGTCTCCTCGCCACAAGAGATTGATGCTATACGTCGTCGCAAAATAGAGCTTTACCCCACCTTCTTTTCGAGCGTCAGGCTCAACGAAGAGTTGTGGAATTTCTGCTCACAATTTCGCAAAATGGGCGGGAAGGTGTGGATAGTTTCGACCGGTCAGAGCGACAACATCCGGAATGCTATGCGATATCTTGGTCTCGAGGGTAAGGTCGATGGAGTAATCACAGCAGACGATGTGGAGTGTCACAAACCGGCTCCCGATGCCTTTCTGAAGGTTATGCAAATCGAGGGGTGTCAAAGAGAGGAGTCGCTCATCTTCGAGGATTCGGCAGTGGGCATCGAAGCTGCACGTCGAAGCGGTGCGCCCTACATTGTGGTAAAGATGGATTAGAGGGTTGTCCTACGACAAATCTTCTTGAAGTCACAATACTTACAAGTCTCTAAATCATCACATTGCTCAAACGGCATATCAAAATTCATCAGCTCTTGTAATTTCTCTCGGAGCATCTGTTCGAACTGCTCTTTATATGTTGAATATTTGACCTGCAAGTCGGGTTGCGACCTATCGACCAGATAGGGCGAGAAGTCTGCCTTATTGATATCTCGCACATAGTATAACGAGGGTTGGGCATCGACTCCCAACGAAAGATTGAGCATCATGGCATAGAGCAGTGTCTGGAACATATTGGCATAGAGACTGCGGTTGCGTCCGAAAAACAGCTCTTCGAGTGAGCCGAATTCGAGATGTACTCCTCCCGTCTTATAGTCAACCACCCTATACCTCCCATCAGGCATCACATCCAATCTGTCAGAATAGCCTGCCAGATGAATCTTTCGCCCGTCACCGATATCGAAATCAGCATCAACAGGGTGTTCCAAGCCGTAAACCCTAAAGCCCGAATTACGCAAATCGTATGGCACTACTCCATCCTTTATGTAACGCACAATTATATCGCGCACAAGAATTACATTTCCGGGATACTCCTCGGCGTTAGGATTCTCTTCTTCCAAAATTTCGCGGTTTATCGTATCGCTGACAACCTTCTCGACTATGCCGGAGTTGAGTAGCTCTCGGAGCTTAATTTCGGGATTATCAACACCCTTCAGTGGGGTGTATAGTCCCTCCATCGACAGGTGCAGAATATTACCAAATAATGGGTTGTCTATCTCGTCGGTAATCTCCTCACGCTCTTTGAGATGCGCTATTGAGTAGAAGTAAAACTTTAGGGGACAGGCAATGTATCTCGATAGTGCTGTGGGCGATATACGACTACCTAAAGTGGGGCTAAAATATCGCTCGAGCGAAGCTCTGACCTCACCACACTTTGGGACCACGATAGGCTCCTCGGGGGGCAGGCTGACATCGACACCCACCTCCACGTATGAAAGTTTGCGTCCACTCTCGAACTCCAATTGGCGAATATATCGGCTCGGTTCGCCCGTTGACATCTTATCCGCCTGCGAGCAGTAGCACAGAGCCACACGCTTAGCTCTCTGCAACAGACGATAGAAGTAGTAGGAATAGACTCCCTCGTGATGTTCGGGGGTAGGCAACGAGTAGGCTGCGCGAAGGTTATAGGGGATGTACGACGACGAGGCATCTAGCTTACCCGGGAAGTTGTCGTCGGTCATCGAGAGTATGATTACATTGTCAAAATCGAGATTTCGAGTCTCAAGGATACCCATCACCTGAATACCATCCAATGGCTCACCATCGAATGGAATACGAATAGTCTGAAGGTGTCGTCTGAGTAGTGAAGTATAGGTTGAGTCGGAAATATCTATCTGACAAAGGTCTAATGAGTTGCGCAGCTTGGTTATTTCGCGTGCTATTGCCGACAGAAAGGCTTTTCGAAGCTGTGCATCCTCTCTCTCGTCAGTCAACCCGCCTACCTGCTCTATTACACCGAGCAGATAGCGAGAGAGTTCTCGCCAGCCTTGAGCCGGAGTAAACACTGCACTCAGCAGAGGATTTGGGATAAGTGCCGATTGGTCAATCATCACCTTGCGGGCCTGAATAACCTCGGCAAAGAGAGGAGAACTCTCTTCATTGGTCGAAAGATAAGGATGCGACAAAAGCCCCGTAACATCGCTATGGTAGAACCGAACTCTGCCGTCTGAGGTTCGGGCGTGTTGTTGTAGCAGCAACAATCGTTCGATGAATGTGTAAGCCGTACTCTGCACAATGGGGAAACCCATCGTCACATTTACCCTATCGGGAGTGGTCAACCCCTCGGGTGCAGAGAGAGAATGAATGAGTGGAGAGAGCAGATTTTCATCAGTCAGCACTATTGCCGTACGCTTGTCAAGAGGTAGCAGATTACCCTCGGCGTCGCGTTCTCTGAAGTTGTTGAGCAGGTGTGGGACATACTTGCACTGTACGGCATCCGACACTGATGATACAATCTCTATACTCTTATCTTTGAGCATATTATCGTGCGACAGCTCACCCGACACTTCATCAAACAGCGATATGTTTTCTCTCATAAACATACCCGCCTCCTGCTCATTGTGTTTAAGATAGCTGAAGTCGTAGTCCCAAAAGAAGTCGGCACCCAAAGCCTTCAGACGCTTGAAGAGTATCTTCTCACACTCTGAAAGGGCATTGAAGCCTGCAACAACATATTGGCAAGAGGAATCAATATCAGCTTCGCCTGCCAAAAGTCTGTCTGTTGCAAGACGATGAACCATACCCGGATAGGCAAAGCCCAACTTTAGAAGACGTGAGCGAAACTCCTCATAGATAGCGTTTAACGAGTTCCAAATTCTAAGAAACTGTCGTCGCTCCTCGCTATCCGACGATTCACGAAGTACCCCCTCCCAAAAGCGGTTGATGATGGCCCTCTGCTCCGGAGTGAGATAGCTCAGGTCTGCCTCCAATTCTTTGAGGTCGGATATGTTGCGAAACAGCATCCGGGCATCGACACGATACTTATCAATCATATCGAAGTCCGAGAGCAACATCTCGCCCCAGAAATAGAAGTGGTCGAAATCTTCGTTGTGGTGTTTGGAATAGACCTTATACAGCTCGGTCACAAGGCGCAACCTATCGCCCGAGTGCAACCCAGAAAGTTGCTCCATAAGCTCGTCTATCGAGAGCCAGCGAGGCTCCCAGAGCGGCTTTGAAGTTAGCTTAGACAGCTCTTCCGAGAAGAATAGTCTCGCTCGTCTCGAGGGAAATAACAGACATAGCGAGGATAGCTCCTCCCCATATTTAGAGTAGAGCGACCTTGCAACCTCCCCAAGAAACGATGCCATGAAACTTCTCGATGGTCTACTCTTCGACGGCAATTATTGCGCCACCAAAGGGTGAAATCTGAGTGCGGGTGTAGATAGGTTTGCCACTATAACGCACTTTTGCCGAAATGGCGTTACACTCGAATCTCTCGTAACTCGAGACCCACACCCAAGCGTTGCTCGACGCATCGACTCTTGCCGACATAGTCTCCATTTGTGATGCATCAACTCTACCGCTCGATACCGTAAGGTCGAAGTAGCGAGCCTCGCCCGAGAAGGTGGCATCACACTTGCCCGAAACCGTCACCACAAGGTCGTCAACCTCAAGCTCCATATTGATTTTTGCTCCACCCGACAAGGCGATATCCATCATAGGCTCCTCGACAGCTCCGCCTGTGAAGCTGACAACAGCCTGACTCACTTCGAGATTCTTCAACTCTTTGTAATAGATTTGAATACGAGTGGTATCTACTTGATTGCGTGAGGTCTTTTCGCGAATGTTCAATATTCCGTTTTTATCGACAACCGCCTTCACTCGCGAGGGGGTCGAGGGATTCGAGCCATACGAAAGTTTCATCTCCTTATCGCTATCCACACCAATAAACTCAACATACATAGGTCCGCTAATCTTCACCCCGCGAAACGACTGAAGCCAATCAACCGACATCTTGCTCTTTGAGGGGGTGGTACTCTCGCTCTGTGCCATTGCGCTCAGCCCCACCATCACCATCAGCGCAACCATTACTACTTTCTTGATCATATTAGTTATAAAGGTTTTATTTTTCCGGATTTTTATATGTGCAAAGGTAAAAAAAAGTATCGGTTCTGACAAATATCTCTAACCAAAAGATTGGTCGTTAAGACTTTTTGGAAAAGGTTATGGTATATTCTAAAAAATTTCATACTTTTGTGTGAAAGTTTTTTGAGGCTAATATATGAGAGCTAAGATTCTAAATGCGAGTGCCGGTTCGGGAAAAACCTACACGTTGGCTTACAACTACATCCGCGATGTTATTTGGCAGCCGATGCTTTATCGCCACATCCTTGCCGTAACTTTTACAAATAAAGCTACAGAAGAGATGAAGAGCCGCATATTAGGCGAAATCAACACTTTAGCTCAAAACCGCCCCAGCAACTATCTGCGCGATTTGATGGCCGAATTGAGTTTAGACGAACCCACAATTCGCAAGCGTGCCAAGCGTGTGCTGTCGCTGATTTTGCACGACTACTCCCACTTTACAATTCTCACCATCGATAAGTTTTTTCAACGAATACTCCACGCCTTTATCAAAGAGCTTGGTATAGAACTCAACTACAACCTCGAGTTGGAATCTGCCCCCGTACTCAATCGCAGCGTCGATGCCCTAATCGAACAGATAACCCGTGACGCAGCATTGCGCGATTGGTTAATGGACTACGCCTCGGAGAGGGTTGACGAGAATGCTAAGTGGGACCTGAGGGGCGATATAATCCGCCTCGGAGCCGAACTTTTCAAAGAGGGCAACCGCTCGGCACTCAAATCTTCTCGTTCGAAACAGGAGCTTGAGCAGATGGTCGGTGCAGCCACCAAGCGCGAACAGCTCACACGCACAGAGTTTACCGACACCGCAAAGAGTGCAGTCAGACTTATCGAGCAGGCAGGTTTATCGCTCAACGATTTCACCTACAAACTCTCCTCCGGTGCTACTTATCTCTATAAGACCGCCTCGGGCGAGATTGTTGCCCCATCCAAAAGAGCAAGGAGTTGTGCCGAAAGTCCTGATGTATGGATGTCAAAGAAAAACTTAGAGTTACACTCTCCACTTACAGCTAAGCTTCAAGCTCTAATGGCTCGTTTGTGCGATATTTATGATCAAAATATCGAGGAGTGGAACACCACCTCGCTTCTGAGAGAGAACTATCGCACCTTCGCATTGTTGAGTGATTTGTATGAGCAGGTCAATGGTATTTGGCGCGAGGAGAACTCCATGTTGCTCTCCGAAACCAAGAATATCTTGGCTGCTTTTATCGACAATAATGACGCTCCGTTTATCTACGAAAAGACCGGTAACAGATTTGACCGATACTATATCGACGAGTTTCAAGACACCTCAAACCGTGAGTGGCTCAACTTTCTGCCTCTGCTCAAGGAGGCTATGGCACACCCCTCGCAGATTCTCGAAGCAGGTGTAGAGGAGGTAGGACCCGCCGTGTTGCTGGTGGGCGATATCAAGCAATCTATATATCGTTGGAGAGGTGGCGATTGGCGTATATTGGGCATCAATGCAAAAAAAGATTTAGGTGAAGTAAAGGTTGAGAATTTAGAGTATAATTTCCGCTCTCTCAGCGGAATAGTCAACTTTAATAATGAAATTATTGCCTCGGTAATAACGTTAGCCAACCAAGCCTTAAGCCAAAAACTGACCGAGGCAAAACTACCCGGCCCGCTGATAGACGAGCTTACTCAAATGCTCCCTACCGCCTACAATAAGCACCGCCAAACGGCTCGCAAAAAAGGCAAAACCGAAGGCTATATATCAATCGAGCGTTTCGACTCTTCGCCGCGACTCATACAGACTATATGTCAAATTCTCGACAGAGGTTACAAGCCGTCGGACATAATGATACTTGTAAGGTCTTCTAACGACGGTGGAAAGGTTGCCGAGGCTCTGCTCGAGTTCAAGCGACTGAATGATAACCCGCGCTACCGTTTCGATATTATGACTCAGGATGCGCTAACGCTCAACTCATCGCCTCTATGCTCATTCCTGCTCGCGCTCCTGCGTCTGAGTGTCGATTCCGAGGATTTGCTCTCGCGAGCAATATACAACCGTTGGCATGGGCGAGCTGTCAACTCACCCCTCAGCACAGAGGAGCTACAACTCTTGACGACGCTCCGTCTCTTGCCACTCGAGGAGGCATTGGAACGCATAATCATAGAGTATGACTTGGGTAGCGACCCATCAAATACCGCCTATCTGCAAGCCTTCCATCAACAGGTAATAAACTTCACCAATGGGCGAATAGCCGATATTCCGCTACTGCTCAATTGGTGGGACGAGTGTTGCAGTAATACTTCACTTACCATAGAAAAAAGCAGTGACACTATTGAGATTACCACTATCCACAAGGCTAAGGGACTGGAGAAAAAAGTGGTTATCATACCCTACTGCTCGTGGACGTTGGAGCCTCGCAGCGGTATGAATATGGTGTGGGCTACGGCAGAGGGGTCGATGGGCGACGTGGGATGTATTCCGGTGAAGTATGGCAACAGAATGTCGTCTTCGCAATTTGCCGGTAGTTACTATCGCGAACTGAGCTACTCATATGTCGATAACATAAACCTGCTTTATGTTGCACTCACACGTGCCGTCGAGCAACTACATATATTCATACCCCAGCCACGACCTCCCATGAGTCGTGCCAATGTTGGCGAGCATCTGTGGAACAGTCTCAGGATTGATGGTCAAATGGTCAAGTTGGGCGAAATGGAGGGTTGCTACGAGAGTTTCGATGGTGGCGAGAGATGCTGTTTCGGCTCTCCAAGCGAACCCGAGCCGGAACGTGAGTGTCAACGTGTGGCACGAGTGGTAACTTTAGAAGAGTACCCCACAATCAAACCTTCACCAACACTCAAGTTGCCAATGGCTAAGTATATTGAAAGCGAAGGAGATATGGAGTTCTCGCCATGCGATTTCGGAATACTTATGCACCAGATATTCGAGCGGGCAGACTCTTTAGAGGAGATTGACCGAGAGATAAAACGAGTGGAACAGGAGGCTTTGCTTAGCTGCGAGCAGATAGAGGAGTTGCGCGGGCAAATAGAGCGAGCATTATGCCCCATAACTCGCAGCTGGTATAACAGCGACTGGGATAGGGTTTTGCGAGAGAGAGATATAATCCTGCCCTCGGGTCGAAGTGACAGCCAACCACTCAGACAACGTCCCGACCGTGTGATGCTCAAGGGCGAAAGGGCTGTGGTTGTCGATTACAAATTTGGCAGGCTGAGCAGCCGTAGCCACCACAAGCAGCTCAAACTCTATATGGAGCTGTTAAGACAAATGGGATATAGCCAAGTCGAGGGGTGGATATGGTACGTAAGACAAGGACGAGTTGAAAGTGTGGAGTAGCACAAAAAGAATATTTTGGTTATCTTTGCAAGTTGAATAATCGAGTATTATGAATCGAATATCGAAGATAATACCTAAGGAGTATAGAGGCAAGGGGGTATGGGTTGTTGCGACCATACTTCTTCGCGCACTGCTCAACTACGTAGGATTGGCAATGATGTTGCCCATCCTGCTGCTCATTCTCGACCCCGAAGCGACCTCGCTTTCGGGCATAACTGCGAGATTTTTAGGAGAATTTGCACCCGCGTCGCAAGAGGGATTTGCCTATGTCGTTTGCGGAATTGTTGTGGGGGTAATCATTATAAAGTCTTTGTTGAATTTATTGCTCTATCGCGCTGAGCGCAACTATATTTACAATCTGTACAGCCACCTATCGCGCAAACTCTATACCGCCTATTTTCGTAGTGGTCTGAGTTTTATCAAATCATCAAACTCGGCATTCCTTGCCCGCAATGTCAATGTAGTCTGCTTTGCTTTCGTGGGTGGAGTCTTGCGCCCCATGGCAACCATAATTTGCGAGGCTACCCTATTCCTCTTGCTGCTACTCTCGCTCCTTATATACAGTCCCATCGCCGGTCTGTTGGCGCTGGCTGTTTTTCTCCCCTCGCTGATGATTTACTACCTTATTGTTCGTCACCGTCTTGCCCGCTACGGCAAGGAGGAGAACGCAGCACAGAGAGATAAAGCCCGCACGGTCATTGAGAGCTTCAGGGGTTATGCCGAAATCGAAGTCAACAATGCATTCGATAGCATGCTCGAGCAGTTTGACGAGGCTATGCAACGCATAGTTTCACTGCAAAAGAAGAATGCAACTCTCTCGATATTGCCATCTATCTTTGTCGAAATAGGGCTTGCCGTAGGATTGGCTTTGCTTGTTTTGTGGGGTGTAAGATACTCTCCGCAGAGCGCAGCCCTTCTGTTTGGAATATTCTCGGTTGCAGCCATAAAACTTATGCCTTCGGTGCGAGGAGTGATAGGTGCGTGGGCAACCATAAAGTATAATCTATATACTGTTCAGACTCTTGACGAGGCATTCTCATTGGCTCAACCTCAAAGTTCATCTTCGACCTGCTCTCGACTTCCGCTCAGCGAGTGTATTAGCATTGAGAATCTGCACTTTAGTTATGACGACAAGCCCGATGTTAAGGTCATTGACAACCTCTCGCTAAAGATAAATAAGGGCGAGGTTGTCGGAATCAAGGGGGCATCCGGAGCGGGCAAGAGTACACTTTTCTATCTGCTGATGGGACTCATAAAACCCACAGAAGGCAGGATAGTAATCGACAACACACCCCTCGACGAGAGCAACCGACGCCGTTGGCAAAATTCAATCGGCTATGTATCGCAAAGTGTTTTTCTGACCGATTCGTCACTTGCCGAGAATATTGCTTTAGGTAGCCCCAAACAAAATATTGATTACCAAAGGATTGAACAGGTAGTAGAAATGGCTCAGCTAAGGGAATTGGTCGAGCAACTGAGCGATGGTGTTAGGAGTCAGATTGGCGAGTGTGGTTGTCGCCTCTCGGGCGGGCAACGCCAACGAATAGGTATCGCGCGTGCGCTCTACAATCGTGCATCGTTGCTTCTGTTCGATGAAGCAACCTCGGCACTCGACTCAGCCACCGAGGGCGAGATTAACCACTCGCTCGAGGAGTTGTCGAAGAGTAATCCCGACCTGACAATAGTAATCATCGCCCACCGCGACTCGTCGCTTTTCTACTGTGACCGCATAATAGAGATTTAGAGAGATGACACAAGATTATATTATAGCAGACCTCAGACTCAGAATTTCGGGTAACGATTGGCTTCGCCCATTTGGCCATTTTGCTCGTGCTTTGGATGTTTTCAAAGCAGAGGTTGGCCCTGACGAGCAACCTGTACTTGAGGTTAAGCTCAGCGATGATATCGACGTGAATGTCAACTCTTTCACCGAAGTTGATTGTTTCGAATTTGCAGAGATAAGCTCTCTCTGCCGGCTCTATCAGAGTTCCTCTGAGCTTCTGTTCACAATTACCACCGAGGATGGCAGGGAAGCTCGATTCATCAAACCTCTCGACTCCCCTACCCTGTGTTGCAACTTCGCCCGTATTCGAGAGTATGGCGAATCGGCATCGATGATCAGGTTCGGCATCTGGATAATGTTTGGCATAGCGATAGCTCCCCATTCGGCAATAGCCATCCACTCGTCGGCAATCTATGTTGGCAATAAAGCCGTGTTGTTTTTAGGCGAGTCGGGAACAGGAAAGAGTACCCATACGCGCCTTTGGCGAGAGAGTATCGAGGGTGCGAAGTTGCTTAACGACGACAGTCCCATAGTTAGAGTTGTCGACTCCAAGGCAAGGGTCTATGGTTCGCCGTGGAGTGGTAAAACCCCCTGCTACAAAAACAGCTATAAAGAGATTGCGGGCTTTGTGAGACTGAGTCAGGCACCGCACAACAAGATGCGCCAACTCAACATTCTCCACTCTATCGGAGCCTTACACCCCTCCTGCCCGCCCTCACTCATCAAACTGCCAAAGGTCGAGGATGCTATCTACAACACCCTTTCGGCTGTGCTGTCAACTACCAAGGTGTTTCATTTAGAGTGTCTGCCTAACCATCAGGCAGCGCAATTATCCTACTCAACAACCATACTTTAACAATGCATAGAGCGAGCAATATATCGGGCTTCTCACTCGCGCACGAGATGTTGCGCGAAGGCAAGAGCGTTAAGATGAATGTTTTGGGTCAGAGTATGATTCCCTTTTTGCGTAGCGGTCAGTGTATCACCATTCGCCCCACGTTGCCAAACGACATACGCCGAGGAGTGATAGTGTTGGCTCAGGTCAGCAAACAGAAATATGTTGTCCACCGCGTCTATAAGATTGATTCAGAGCAGATTACTCTGCTTGGCGATGGAAATGTGAATCCGGAATATGTAAGGCGCGAGCAGATATGTGGCACTGTGGATAGTTCGCCCTTCGAACAGCGGTTGGCGCGCCTGTGGCAATGGATGCGCCCACTGAGAAGATACCCGCTCGCTGTTTTGAGAAGAATAATGCCTAAATAGTAGAAAATTAACTCCGCGCAAAGTCCAATCCCAACTTTTTTCCTATCTTTGCAGGTCTAAAAAACTAACCCTAATATGATTGATATTGCGACATTCAATACTATTCTTGGAGTTATGGCACTCCTCGGACTTGTAGTCTTTATTGCCCTCTATTTTGTCGAGGCGGGCTATGGCTACCTCTTCAACCCCAAGTTCGGATTTCCCGTGAACAACAAGGTGGGTTGGGTGATTATGGAGGCTCCGGCATTTATCACCATGGTATGGTGGGTGTTGCAGTCGAGTGATGCAGGATGCGTGCAACTCACTCTGGCAGCGTTATATATGCTCCATTACTTCCAGCGTTCGTTTATATTCCCACTGTTGATGCGCGGAAAGTCGCAAATGCCAATCGGTATAGTGTTGATGGGTCTTGTGTTTAATACCGTCAATGCAGGTCTTATCGGTATGTGGCTCTTCGAACTCGCACCCGCGGGCTTCTACGATGGCTGGTTTAGCGACCCGAGAATGTGGATTGGTTGCTTAATATTCTTCGCCGGTATGTTTATCAATATGCAGGCAGACCACATTGTTCGCAACCTTCGTAAGCCGGGCGACAAACGCCACTACATTCCTCGCGGAGGTATGTTCCGCTATGTATCGTCGGCAAACTATTTCGGCGAGATTGTGGAGTGGATAGGCTTTGCCATAGCTTCGTGGTCGCTGACCGGATTGCTCTTCGTGTGGTGGACATTTGCAAACTTGGCTCCACGTTCGGCATCGCTCTACAAACGCTACGAAAGCGAGTTTGGCGAGGAGTTCACCTCCTTGAAGCGTAAGAAAATTATTCCGTTCATCTATTAGTCGGCAAAACTGACCTAATGTAAATTAAAAGATAATCGATATGAAGGATTTGAAAGAATCAAAGCTCTTTACCCCATATAAGATGGGACCCATTACGTTGCGCAACCGAGTTATTCGCTCAGCTGCCTTCGAGAGTATGGGTAAGGACTTTGCCCCAACTCAGGATTTGAAAGATTATCACGTCAGCGTAGCAAAAGGTGGTGTTGGTATGACCACACTTGCATACGCTTCGGTAAACCGCAGTGGTATATCATTCAATTCGCAATTGTGGTTGCGAAATGAGATTCTGCCTCAGCTCAGAGATATTACCGATGCAGTACACGCTGAGGGTGCAGCCGTAGGCATTCAGATTGGTCACTGCGGAAATATGACCCACTGGTCCACTGCCGGCAGCTTCCCCGTTTCGGCATCCAACGGATTTAACCTCTACTCCCCCACCTTCCATCGCCGACTCAAGCCTTCGGAGCTGAAGGTGTTTGCCAAAGATTTCGGTAAGGCTGTCGATATTGCCCACGAGGCGGGTTTCGACAGTGTCGAGGTACACGCCGGTCACGGCTATCTTATTTCGCAGTTCCTCTCGCCATGGACCAACCGACGTCGTGATGAGTTCGGAGGTTCGCTCGAGAACCGTATGCGTTTTATGAATATGTGTTTGGAGGAGGTTATGGAGTCTGCTCGTCGGCACAACATGGCGGTACTTGTCAAGCACAATATGGAGGATGGTTTCAAGAGCGGCATCCAGATTCCCGAGAGTATCGAGATTGCAAAGCAAATCGAGAAGTTCGGAGTCGATGGCATTGTCCTCTCGTCTGGATTTGTGTCGCGTGCCCCTATGGCGGTTATGCGAGGAAGAATCCCAACTAAGACCATGGGCTACTATATGGGCTGGAACGAGTGGTTACAGAAGATTGTGGTGTCGTTATTTGGTCAGTGGATGATTAAGGACTACGACTTCGAAGAGTGTTTCTTCTTGGAGAATGCCAAAAAGTTCCGCAAGGAGCTTAAGGGTCCGCTGGTTTATGTTGGCGGTCTTGTTTCGCGCGAGGGTATCGAGAAGGTTCTTGACGAGGGTTTCGAGATGGTTCAGATGGCACGCGCCCTGATTAACGACCCCGCATTTATCAATAAGCTACGCGAGGGCGACTTCTCGACACGTGCAGGTTGCGACCACCGCGACTACTGCATAGCACGTATGTATTCCGACAAGATGATGTGTTGCCACAACTGCAAGGAGCATATTCCCGACCGTTTGTGGCGCGAACTTAAAAAGATTAAATAATGAAGAGAGGTCAGGTCGCAAAAGGCTCAGCCACAGCACTTGTTACGGGCGGTAATAGCGGTATTGGTCGCTGCTATGCTCGTCGTTTGGCAGCTTTGGGCTACAATATCATAGTCGTAGGTCTTAACGAGCAACAGAATATCGCCACCTGCGAGGAGCTTGAGGCTGAGTATGGCATCAAGACAAAGAGCATAATTCTCGACCTTGGTAAGGCTAATGCGGGTAAGGAACTGTTCGAGATGGTGACTGCCGATGGTACCCAAATCGAGGTACTGATTAACAATGCCGGAGCCTTCATCTATAATGATATTCTGAAGTGTTCGATGGAGCGTCTTGAGAATATCATCTACCTGCACACGATGACCACCACTACCACTTGTCGTCTTTTTGGCGAGCAGATGGCCCAGCGTGGTCACGGCTACATACTCAATATGTCGAGCTATTCGCTCTGGATGCCTTGGCCCGGATTGTCGGTATATAGTGCCAGCAAAAGTTATCTGAGGAGTTTCTCCGTAGCGTTTGCCAAGGAGGTGCGCGAACGAGGCGTAAAGGTCACTTCGGTCTGCCCCGCAGGCGTAGCTACCGATCTGTATGGTCTGCCCCACAAATGGCAGAAGTTTGGCACTCGCACAGGCATTCTTATCACCCCCGACAGCTGTGCCAAGAGAGCGTTGAGAGCTATGTGGCGAGGCAGACGCAACACCGTACCCGGATGGTGGAACCGACTCGGCATACCCTTCTGTATGTATATGCCTATGTGGATTCTTCGCATAGCCCGCAAATACACAATGAGATTCCAACGATAAAGAGAGCCTATGTTCCGAGATATAGAGTGCGTAGTTTTTGATTTGGGAGGTGTGCTTATCGACCTCTATCGCGAGCGATGTGTCGAGGCTTTTGCACGTATCGGCTACCCACAAGCCGAGCAGATGATAGGTATGTACTGCCCTGCCGACACCTTCAAACGATTGGAGTCGGGCGATATTAACGGCGAGCAACTTACTGAGTTTATTCGTCAAGAATCGGGTGTTGAAAGTATTAGCTGCGAGCAGGTACGCGATGCCTATATAGCCTTTCTGGGCGAGATACCGGTCAAAAAACTCAGGTCAATAAAGTCGCTCCGCGAGCGAGGAATACGCACATTTGCTCTCTCAAACATCAACGAACTTGTGATGCCCTACATTCGCGAGAGACTCTTTGCGGCTGACGGTCTAAGCGAAACGGATTATTTCGAGAAGGCTTTCCTAAGCTACGAGATGGGGCTGCTGAAACCCGACCCTGAAATTTTCAAAGAGATGATTCGCCAAGCGGGCATGACTCCTGAGCGCACACTCTTCTTAGACGACAGCGAGCTTAATGTTGCCTCGGCACGCGAACTTGGCTTTCAGGTCTATCTTGCAGCCCCCAAGGAGGACTTCACTCATCTTGTGGATATGATAGGCAGATAACAAGCCAAGTCCAAATATATAATAGGGTGTGTTCAGAAAACGGCTTATTGGTCAAAATTAGTACATAAAATAGGGGCAATCGATTGATTTATAT
>CAZFQU010000044.1:0-16212 GCA_964521245.1 uncultured Alistipes sp.
AAATCATAAGTTTTCGCACTTGCTCGTCTCCATATGGCATTTGATGAATATCCGTTTCGTTTGACATATCCTTCTCTGTTCCGTAATATGTAAGAAAAGGTTTATGCCACCGTTCGGTATAATTGATGGCTTCTTGCAACAGTTTTTTATCCTCATTGCATTCAAAGAGAAAACGATTCATATCGTGATTATCCAAGAATAACCACAGCTGAAAATCTGATGGATAATTAGCGAAGTGTTTTGTGATTGATCGTTTAAGTTTCTTATTACCTTCTATCCCTCTATTGGTTTTCACTACATTGCATATCAATTCTTGATAACGAAAATCAAAAACGCCATCTAATATTCCTATATATTCCATTTGGCGAGCCTCTTGTGCAGAATATCGCAACTTATTCCAGAAATATCGGAATGGATTACGAGGCTTAAAATCCAGTTTACCCCATACCTCACCAATAATCTGGACATTTGGATATTGTTTCTTCAATGCAGCATTAAATGTTTTCCAAAATTTGTATGTCGGGCCTGTTGCATGATCCAAACGAATTGCATCAAATCCTACTTTGCACAGTTTTAATCCTCTTTTGATGAAGAATTGTTGAACCTCTGCATTATCCGTATTAAACATTGGCAAGAAATCCAGATTGGCAAAGCCTTTTACCATACCTTTTCTATCAAATAAGAACCAATCCTTGTGTTTTCCATCGGAATATAGTGAGTTAGAAATATGACAATGATTAGGCACAAAATCTGCGACAATCATCATATTACGCTTATGTACCTCTTGAACAAGCAACTCTACATCATCCCAAGTCCCGAAATGAGAATCAACCTTATCGTAATCTGTAATATGATATCCATGATACTCATTAGTCTGGTAGAATGGTGTGAGCATTATTCCATTCATGCCAAGTCCTTGGATGTAGTCAAGTTTTTCGATTACACTCTTAATGTTTCCACCATTAAACTTACGCTCTTTAAATTCGGCATTAGTCGGATAGAAACGGTCTATCATTATGTGGTAAAACAACATGCTTTTTATCTGTATTGTTTTATAATATCTTTAGGTATTGTTGATTTTATTATACTACCATAGTTGTCGTTGTCTTTATAGATATCACAAAAGAAATCATATTGCTTAAGAACTTTTGTAAAATCTTTATCCTGACCACCATTAAAAATGATTTGATTAATCAGATAACAAAATAATATATCGTGGTTTAGTTGTGCTTGTATAATACCCACATAATGTTTTTTAAGTTCTCCATCAAGAGGAGATTTATGCACAGTGTCAATGATATAATAAATATATTTAAAACAATTAAGATAATTTGACTCATAGCAAAGTGATTTGGCATATGTTCCCCATAGCATTTTTATTCGCTGATAATCTGTAATTTTATTTTCATTATTATACTCTCTATAAATATTGCAAAAATTCAAGAATACATTAATATCTTTATTAGATTCAATACAGATTTCCTTTTTAGTTCCAGCAAATTTAATACACGTTTGATCTGAAGTTTTTAATGTAGTCGTTCTTAAACTTTCATGATGAATTAACTTTTCCGCTTCTGAATACTTCACCGTCTTCAGCGTTGCATAAATTTCGAATGGCAGAGGTACGGCGGTATTATCCAACTCTTTTGAGCGGATATCCACAGGACGAGAACTCTTCCCAATCTTTACCCAATCCTCCTTAAAACTTGGATTGGTCAGAATATATACATAGCCAGCTTCTTTCATTACTTTTACATTTAATAGTCACAAATATAGTAAAATTCCTAAATTTCGCCAAATTGTGCGGGTTATGCACTTTGCCCCCCCCACCACCATAAAATCGGGTAAAATCTGATGCAATTTTCCACTCCTGAAATTCCTAATTAGAATGCGTAGGGGAGGATGTGACCAATAAGCCCACAGGTTTAATAATGTGGATGGGTGAATGAAAAACCCTCACCGAGGCGAGGGTGTAGGTACTATGACCTTCGGCATATAGCCTTATTGTGGTAAGATGTAGAAATTCTTACACTGCAAAGTTAATATTTTTGTCTGGCATAACAAAATTTTTGTTAATTTTGTTTGGTAATATAACACTCAGAGTAATATGGCAAAAATTTTAGGACTCGACCTTGGTACCAACTCAATAGGTTGGGCCATTGTGGAAGAGAACGAGCAGGGGTGCAATCTTATTGACAAAGGTGTTGATATATTTCAAGAGGGTGTTGCACGAGAGAAAGGTGACGAGAAGCCGATGGCTAAGATTCGTACAGATGCTCGTGCTTTAGTCGCCACTATTATCGTAGAAGACTTCGCAAAATTGAGCTGCTGAAAGTGCTTGTCAAGTATGACCTTTGTCCTGCACTCTCTGATCGGGAGCTTGAGTTGTGGCGCTACTCTAAAATTTATCCAATGCGGGAAGAATTTTTAGCTTGGCAGCGTACGGATGATAATATTGACAAGAATCCCTATCACGATCGTTATGTGACTCTGAGTTCATCGCTCAATCTCTCATTGCGTAGTGAAAGACATCTGTTGGGCAGAGCAATATACCATTTAGCTCAACGGCGCGGTTTCTTATCTAATCGCAAAGAGGAGCAGACGGCGAATGCTGAGAGTGGAAAGGTGAAGGATATTATAAGTCGTCTCAGCGATGCGATGGCAAAATCATCGTGTGAGTATATTGGAGAGTTCTTCTATAAATGTTATCGTAATGGAGAGAAAATCCGTACAGGTGAGGCGTATGGCTATACTCATCGTACAGATCATTATGAGAAGGAGTTTAATGCTATTTGTGATAAGCAAAATCTGTCGGATGACTTGCGCAAAGCTCTGTATCGGGCCATATTCTTTCAACGGCCACTAAAATCGCAAAAGAGTCTGGTTGGCAACTGTACATTTGAGACCGACAAGTCTCGATGCCCGATATCGCATCCCCGATTCGAAGAGTATAGGGTCTTGTCGTTCATAAATAATATAAAGATTCAAACTTCTCGTGATAGAGATTTAAGAGCGCTTACGGCTCAGGAAATCAGACAGATTGAGCCTCTTTTCTATCGCAAGTCGAAGCCTAATTTTGACTTTGAAGATATTGCGAAAAAGTTGTCAGGAGGCAGAAAAGGTAGTTATGGATATCTCACAGACAGAGGAGAGATTGCTTATAGGTTTAACTTCAGAACCTCTACATTGGTTGCAGGTTCTCCTGTTACGACGCAACTGCGCACTCTTTTTGGAGAAGAATGGCTTGATGCTATTTGTGAGCGATATCTCAAGGCTGCAGGAAAGAGTAGAGAGCAGATTTTGAATGATATCTGGCACGTGCTATTCGGTTTTGATGACGAGTGTAAGCTGCGAGAGTGGGCAGCCCTAAATCTTCAACTTGATGAGGTAGAGTCAGAAGCATTTGCTAAGATAGTGATGCCACAAGGGTATGCTGCTCTGAGTTTGAATGCGATAAATAAGATATTGCCTTGGTTAAGGGCGGGTTATCGCTATGATGAGGCTGTATTTGCCGCAAACTTGCCGAGTGTTGTACCTGCGCAAATGTGGAGCGACGAGAATACTCGACAAGCTATTGTCAGAGATATCTCTATTGTGCTTGGCGACTACAACCCCAAGATAGCACGTTGTACAAAAAAGCAGGCTATTGACCAAATGCTACTCGATAATTATGGTATTGACAATAATGCCACATCTCGACTCTACGAGCCTTCGCGAGTGGAGACTTTTGCTAAGGTACAGCCCGACGAAAGTGGAGAGTTGAGGCTTGGCTCGCCACGCACTTCTTCGGTACGAAATCCTATGGCTATGCGAGCATTATTTCGCCTAAGAGCCTTGATTAACAGACTCCTGCAGGAGAGAAAGATTGATCCGCAAACGAAGATAAATATTGAATTTGCACGTGGACTCAATGATACGAACAAGCGTAAGGCCATAGAGTATGTGCAGCGCGAGAACGAAAAGCGGCATAACGAGTATGCCGAATCAATCAAAAAGCTGTACCGAGAGCAGTGTGGTGTTGAAATTACCCCTACTGATGATGATATTCTGAAGTATCAGCTCTGGGAGGAGCAGAACCATATATGCTTGTATAGTGGCAATAGTATCCGTATATGCGATTTTATAGGGGCTAATCCTCTCTACGACATTGAGCATACCGTGCCTCGTTCACGTGGCGGCGACAATTCGCAGATTAACAAAACGTTGTGCGAATGTGATTATAATCGCCGTATCAAAGGTGGAAAACTTCCATCGGAACTTGCTGACCACTCAGCCATTATGGAACGTGTCGAATCACTTGGGTGGAACGATAAGATAAGGGACCTTCATAGGCAGATTGAGCGTACGAGGGGGACTTTCTCGACCAAGGAGATAAAAGACGCAATGATTCAGAGGCGTCATCGCCTAATGATGCAACTCGACTATTGGAGTGGTAAACTCAAGCGTTTTGAGATGGAAGAGGTACCTGAGGGTTTCTCCAATAGACAAGGAGTGGATATAGGTATTATCGGTAGATATGCCAAAATGTATCTCGAAACCTTGTTTTGTCGAGTATATACCGTCAAGGGTGCAACTACCGCCGACTTTAGAAAGATGTGGGGATTGCAGGAGGAGTATAGCCACAAAGAGCGTACAAATCATATCCATCACTGCATTGATGCTATCACTATTGCCTGCATAGGTCGTAAGGAGTATGATGAGTGGGCGCACTACCAGCGACGAGAGGAGTTGTATCGTTTTGGCAGGGGAGAAAGACCTCAGATGCCAAAGCCTTGGCATACTTTTACCGAGGATGTAAAAGCGATTGCCGACCAACTGCTCGTATCTCACCACACGTATAACAACCTGCCTAAGCATAGTTGCAAAAAGTTGCGAGTGAGAGGTAAGGTGCAGTTAAACAGCGAGGGTAACCCAATCTATTGTCAAGGTGACACTGCGCGTGGGGCGTTACATATGCAGACCTTTTACGGAGCTATTAAGCGTGACGATGAGATTAAGTATGTGGTACGCAAGTCGCTCAGCTCGTTGCAGCAGTCAGATGTTGATAAAATTGTAGATGATGCAGTTCGTGAGTGTGTTAGGGCTGCCATCGTAAAGGATGGGTTCAAAGAGGCAATCTCTAAACCTATATGCTTCAATCCCCAGAAGGGCGTATATATTAAAAAGGTGAGAATCTTCACGCCAAGTGTAACCAATCCTATCCACCTCAAAAAGCATCGCGACTCTTCTGTATTTGAGCATAAACGTTACTACCACGTGATTAACGATAGTAACTATTGTATGGCTATATATGAGGGTGAAGATGCTAAGGGGCGCATCAAACGCACATTCAGATTGGTCAACAATTTAGAGGCGACAAAGTTCTATAATGGTAAAACCAATCGTTATGACCTTGTGCCACAGTCTGATGATAATGACTATCCATTGAAGTATATCCTTCGCGCAGGAACTATGGTGCTATTCTACGAAACATCGCCTGACGAGATTTATGAATGTTCAAAATCCGAGCTTTCGAAAAGATTGTATAAGGTGACGGGATTCAGTACCCTTAATGTGGGGAAAAATTCATATGGTCGTCTAACATTCAGATTCCATCAAGAGGCACGCCCTGCCGGCGAACTCAAAGCCAAGAATGGTGAATGGAAAGTGGGTGAGGAGTATAGAGCAGTTGTGCAATTATGTCATACTCAACTAAACGCATTGGTCGAGGGCTGCGATTTCGAACTTTCGGTCACCGGAGAGATTAAATTCAAACACTAGCAACCTATGTTAAAGCGCGCACTATTCTTTTCGTCGCCATTCTGTTTGAGTGTGAGGGATAATCAGATGGTTATAAATACCAAACAAATGCCCGACCAGAAACAGACAGTGCCAATAGAGGATATTGGCTATGTGATATTAGAGCATCAGCAAATTTCGGTTACTATTCCTCTGCTCAATGCCTTGTCGGACAATAATGTGTCTGTTGTTATATGTGGTGAGAATCGTATGCCGAATGCCATGTTAATGAATCTCGACTCCAATACCACACAAGGTGAGATCTATCGGGCTCAGATTGATGCCAGCCTGCCATTGAAGAAGGGGCTGTGGCGTCAAGTTGTAGAGGCGAAAATCCGTAATCAGGCGGCATTGCTACACAAAGTCGGCAAAGATGGCGATTTGCTCAAACCATACTATGCGAATGTAAAGAGTGGTGATAGTGACAATAGAGAAGGTATTGCTGCAAAAATATATTGGAGGGAATTGTTTGGAGCAAACTTTATTCGTTCGAGAGAAGGCTCTGAGCCTAACAATCTGCTAAATTATGGTTACACCTTGCTACGAGCAGCCGTTGCACGCGCACTGATGGGGTCCGGTCTGTTTCCGGCATTCGGTATATTTCATCGCAATCGCTACAATGCTTTTCCGTTGGCAGATGATATTATGGAACCCTATCGACCTTATGTCGATGAGATTGTCTATTCGATGTACGCTAATGGTGAGAGTGAATTGAATAAGGATGCCAAGATGAAACTGCTAAATCTTCTATGGACCGATACTGTGTTCGAAAAAATTACCCGACCATTGGATATAGGGTTGACACTCACAACGTCATCTTTGGCAAAGTGTTATAACGCTAAGAGCAAAAAAATTATATATCCGCTACTCGAATAAAGTAATGTCGCAAGTTCGCCTTAATGCCTATCATGTTATGTGGCTCTTTGTCTTTTTCGATTTGCCAACAACCACAAAAACCGAGCGACGCTACGCTGCGCAATTTCGTAAAGCATTGGAAAAAGATGGCTTTACAATGATGCAATACTCGGTCTATGTTCGTCACTGCCCATCCAAGGAGAATATGGAGGTGCATATTAAACGTGTTAGGTCATCAATGCCACCTTCGGGATTTACGAGCATTTTGAGTGTTACTGATAAACAATATGGCGACATCCTAAATTTTTGGGGGAAAGTTGAGCGGGCAAAACCGACAACCCCGCAACAATTAGAATTTTTTTAGTATATTTGCAAATGGTAAGATAGAGTGGTTGATTTGGTCCAATGTGGCAAATTTATATAAAGAGAGTTTGCCTGCTACACACAAAGGATTAAACTTTCAAGTGTGGAGATTTGGTATAATCAGCTTTTGTAAAGGTAATTATATGCTATTTACACACAGAGTGTAAAATCTCTTCTGCTCACTCTTTGGATAGGCTATGTGTGCTACCTTTGGCGCAGAGAGAGGATATAATGAATTAGTGTAAGTCGTATGTAAGTGCCTAAAAATGGCATCAAACAAACTTCGTTGGCAATTTCACAAGCCTTTTTGTTAGCCTTGATATGGCATAACTTCTTGGAAATGAGGTGGAAATATCTCCTGCGTTGTGGTTTGATGTAGAAATGGAATAAAACACAACTTTAAGGCTGCATCTATTCCGTCACCGTCGTTGTGGTTTGATGTAGAAATGGAATAAAACACAACCGTATAGCCAATACAATCTTGTCACCAATGTTGTGGTTTGATGTAGAAATGGAATAAAACACAACTTGCAAAGTCAAAAACTTTGCTTACCTTTGGTTGTGGTTTGATGTAGAAATGGAATAAAACACAACTCTTTACAGCCTCGGACTTATTGATAATTGGTTGTGGTTTGATGTAGAAATGGAATAAAACACAACGCCTCAGAAACTGATGCTACTGATGTTCCGTTGTGGTTTGATGTAGAAATGGAATAAAACACAACTAGGAGTTTCGGTGGGTGGCGTGGCGAGGGGTTGTGGTTTGATGTAGAAATGGAATAAAACACAACTGCATACCGCAAGGGGTTGACCACGGAGGAGTTGTGGTTTGATGTAGAAATGGAATAAAACACAACTGCATACCGCAAGGGGTTGACCACGGAGGAGTTGTGGTTTGATGTAGAAATGGAATAAAACACAACCAAATAACTCTACACGAGTATCAAGCTCGGGTTGTGGTTTGATGTAGAAATGGAATAAAACACAACGAGGTATGATATTTTTCAAAGTAGCTTTTCGTTGTGGTTTGATGTAGAAATGGAATAAAACACAACACGAATCTCTATCGTTCGGGTCATCAGTAAGTTGTGGTTTGATGTAGAAATGGAATAAAACACAACTCCATTTGGTCATATATGGAAGTGGACGGAGTTGTGGTTTGATGTAGAATAGGTTCCTGCTTTAGGGTGAAAATTAAAAAAAAGAATAATATGAGATTAAAAGTAGATACTTTGCTCCAAGGTGGTAAATATAAGATAGTGAGATTTATCAATAATGGAGGTTTTGGTTGCACCTATGAGGCAAAACATGTAATGCTGCACAAAAGAATTGCTATAAAAGAATTTTTTGTTAAGGACTTTTGTAATAGGGATGAGCTAACAGGAGTTATCTCTGTCGCTGCACAGAGCAAGGTCGCTTTAGTTAACAGGCTAAGAGAAAAATTTATAGAGGAAGCTATCTCATTGAGCCAAATGTCGTATGCTAATATTGTGCAGGTTACAGATGTTTTTGAGGAGAATGGAACAGCTTACTATGTAATGGACTATATTGACGGTTTATCACTCGATGAGATTATAAAGTCTAAAACGAAATTGTCAGAGGAAGAATCGTTAATTTATATACGCCAAATAGCTGGGGCTTTAGATTATGTACATGGTATGAACAGGTTGCATTTGGATATTAAGCCTGGGAATATTATGGTTAATAAAAATGGACAAGCTATCTTAATAGACTTTGGAGTTTCGAAACAATACGATTCTATTGACGGGGAAAATACCTCGACATTGTTGGGAAAAACGCCCGGATATGCTCCGATTGAACAAATGGGAAATAGTGTGCAACAATTTACTCCAGCGACTGATATATATGCATTAGGGGCAACATTGTATAAATTATTGTCTGGTGTCACACCCCCGGAATCAACAATTATTTTTGAGGATGGAATACCAGAACTGGATTCATCCGTATCAAATGAGACAAAGTTGGCTGTAAGCAGGGCAATGGAGTTTCGCAGAAAAGATAGGCCGCAAAGTATCAAGGAATTTTTAGCAATGTTACCCACAGGTGTAGAATCTCGAGTAGATGTGGAAGATGAAACCACTTGTATCGTTGAGGGTAATGAAGATAGCATGACACCTACATCAAATGAGGAAACTTGTTTTGATTATGGTCTAAAGACTTATGTGGATTTGGGGCTGAGTGTGAAATGGTCTGCCGTAAATGTCGGGGCATCAGCTCCATGGCAAATAGGCAAACTTATAGGCTGGGGAGATGCAACAGGTTGTGAACATAGACAGGATTTGGATCTATATCCTAATGAAAATCCTCCGATGTCAATTTCCAGAAGTCAATATGATGTGGTGACAAAATATGTGGGAGGGTCCTATCGTATCCCGACTGAGAAAGAGTTTGATGAACTAATAAAAGAGTGCAAATTTATTAGAGACTCTCAGAATAATGTTGAAGGGTATCGTGTTGTTGGTAAAAACGGTAATTCCATATTTTTGCCTTTTACCGGTTATCGTCATGGGGAAATCATAGAGGATGATTCTGAGGTGGGCAACTATTGGTCCGGTACATTACATCAGGCAAATAAAGAGAATGCATATTACTATCTGTTGACAGATAATACCATAACTAAAAGAGCAACTAGAAGACACTTTGGCTTTGCTATCAGATCGGTATGCTCTGATTGTTAAGCTACGGTTGAAAGTCCAAGGTTGTGGTTTGATGTGGAAATGGAATAAAACACAACGTTTACCTTTGATACTACCACGCCCTTGCTGTTGTGGTTTGATGTGGAAAGGTTTGTGGATTGGGAATAGTCGCCCCCCCCCTCCTGTGTGCGACTTTGTGGAAATGAAAAAGCGGTTGAGGAAACTCAACCGCTTTTAGTGACACCGACAGGACTCAAACCTGTAACCTTCTGATCCGTAGTCAGATGCTCTATTCAATTAAGCTACGGTGCCGAATTGCGAGTGCAAATGTAGGGCAAATTTTCTAACTATGCAAATATTTTGGCAAAAATTTTTATATTATTTTTGATTCTGTTTGGCAAGGTGTTGATTAATAGAACATTGTGTCGCTAATAAAAAATCCTCTTCAACAAGCGTGAAGAGGATTTTTTATCGATTTTGGGAGCAATTCTTACTGCAACTTCACCTGAAGAAGCTCCTTAAGCTCGTTGTCGTGAAGGTTGCGAGCTACGATCTTGCCCTCGGGCGAGATGAGAAAGTTGGTGGGGATAGTCATAAATGCATACTTATTTACCTCCTCGGCAGCCTGCTCGGTAGTCGAACCGATAAGGTTAACCCACTCTGCCATACCGTTAGGCTCAAGGTATGCCTTCCAAGCCTCCTCCGAGCGGTCGAGCGATACTGCTACAACCTGAAAGCCCTTATCTTTGAACTCGTTGTAAGCCTCTACGATGTAGGGAATCTGCTGACGGCAGGGACCACACCAAGTAGCCCAGAAGTCGAGCAGGGTCCACTTGCCGTTGCCCATAACGCTCGACAGAGCCACAGCCTCACCTTCGGTATTGGGCAGGGTGATGTCGATATAATCCTTACCAACCTCGGTGAGTTTTTTCTGCTCCAGATACTCCTTTGCCGATACAATCTCCTCGCGAGCCTGCAACTCCTCGGCGAGTCCTGCGATAAGTTCCTCAGCCTCCTCAGCCTCGATTTGGGGCATAATGCCACTAAACATAGTTGCACCCAGCAGGTTGTTGCTGTTGGCTTTGATGGTCTCTACTGCAAGGCGAATCGACTCATCGACTACTGCCTGCTGCTCCTCGGGATTTGCTGCCGACTGGAACTTAACCTCCAACTCGCCCATCTTCTTCATATAGGCGTTGTAGCCATCGTTAGCAGGTGTACCACTGATGGTGATTCTGCCCAGCGAGTCGGCAGTGATGTTAATATTGCCGCTCTCGATATAGAGGGTAGCTACGGGCTGGTGGTTGCCGTCCATAAGCATTGCGTGCTGAGGTGCGGTAAACTCACCCTTAATCGAGAAGCTGCCATCCTCGGCAACAGCAGCCGAAGCAATATCGGTCATCTCGTGGGGATTCATTACGAAAATCGAATCTCCAGCCTCGGGCAATACGCCGGAGATAGTGTAGCTCTTACCGCAGCTGCATAGTGCGACAGCTGCCAAAATTGCGAAAATACTCCTTTTCATCTTACGTTTAATACTTTTATTAGTTTGTGAATTAAATTGTTTGTCAAAACTTGGTCGCTACTTCTTTATTCTGTCGGGATTTTGCCTTAGGAACTGCTCCCAACTGCTACTTCCCTTTTTGAGCGACTTCTGTATGCCTCCAAGCCCCTTTGTACGCTCGCTGCCTAATGCCTCGTTCAGAACATTGTGGTCCATATAGTAGTGACACAGGGCAACAGCCATACCATCCGTGGCATCCAATCGGCGTGGCGGGTTTTCGATTTTGAGCATGGCTCTCACTATGCCTGCCACCTGCTCTTTGGCAGCCAAGCCGCTACCGGCAATAGATTGCTTGATGCGGCTGGGGGCATACTCAAAGACCGCAAGTCCGCGACTCAGAGCTGCAGCCATAGCCACTCCCTGCGCTCTGCCCAACTTGAGCATCGACTGTACATTTTCGCCAAAGAAGGGACTCTCCAAAGCCACTTCGTCGGGCTTATATTCGTCGATGAGCGACCCCACGCGTTGAAATATGTAGCGAAGTTTCTCGTAGGGGTCTTTGAGTTTGTGCAGGTCTATATCGCCCAAGACCACCGAGCGCAATTTGCGCCCTTCGACCTCTAAAACACCATAGCCCATATAGTTAGTGCCGGGGTCGATGCCCATAATGCGATATTTCTCCGGAGCCGTAACCACTCTCCTTTTACTCCTCCTTGAGTTTGCTAATCTCCTTTTCCAGTGAGCCTACTCTGCGTGCGAGTTCGGGCAGAGTCTTGAAAATGGCAGACGAGCGGTGGAACTGCATACCCGGAAGTGCAGGGTAGCCGAAACGGGTCTCGTCGTCGGGTACATTCTTGTCGATGCCACTCTGCGAGCCAATCTTCACTCTGTCGCCAATTACCACATGGTCGGCGATACCTACCTGACCTGCCAAGAAGCAGTTCTTACCTACCTTCGAGGTGCCGGCAATACCCATCTGAGCCGATGATACGGTGTTCTCGCCAATCTGTACGTTGTGACCAATCTGGATGAGGTTGTCGAGCTTCACGCCGCGACGAATGATTGTCGAGTCGGTCTTTGCTCGGTCGATACAGGTGTTTGCTCCAATCTCCACATCGTCCTCGATGATAACGTTCCCCAGCTGGGGAATCTTAGCAAACGAACCGTCGGGCTTAGGTGCGAAACCAAAGCCATCGGCACCGATAACTACTCCTGCGTGGATGATACATCTTGAGCCAATCTTGCAGCCCTGATATATCTTTACGCCGGGGTAGATTATCGTATCTTCGCCAATCTCTACACCATCACCGATATAGACCTGAGGATAGATTTGACAACCCTTGCCAACCTTAGCCTTTGGCTCGATAACCGCAAACTCGCCCACGTAGCAATCCTCGGCTACCTCTGCCCCCTCGGCAATGTGACACATCTTCGAAATACCACTCTTCTTGGGGCGCATAGCGTTATACATCTCCAAGAGCTGGAGTATGGCGAGATTTGCATCGTCAACCTTGATGAGGGTGGCATTTACGGGCTGCGAAGGCTCGAATGAGCGGTTGCAAAGCACAATCGAAGCTCCGGTTGTGTAGAGATACTGCTCATACTTAGGGTTTGTGAGGTATGCCATCGAACCCTCTTTCCCTTCCTCAATGGAGGATATGGTGTGTACTAAAACATCCTTGTTGCCTACAACATCGCCCGAAAGCAAGCCGGCAATCATTTCTGCTGAAAATTTCATCTTTTTATGCCTTATGTTTATTCTTATCTTATTGTTTTGTTTGGTTCTTTTCTTGTCGGGATTTTCTCTTGCCACCCCAGCTTCTTACTCCTCGATAAGCTCTTTGAGTCTTTGTGTGGATATGCCCTCCGGAAGCAGTTGGTCAACTTCGCCTCCGAATTTCAGCAACTCTCTGATGGTCGATGACGAGATGTCGGATAGGTGGGCGGGAGTGAAGAGAATCACCGTTCGCAGTTGTGGGTAGAATCGGCGATTGGTCTGCTCAAGCAGTTTCTCATACTCGAAATCAGAACTGTTCCTCACTCCGCGAATCAGAGCCTTGGCTCCCATCTTAAGAGCCACATCTCCAGTGAGCGAAGAGTAGGATATAACCTCCACGCGCGAGTCTGCCTTATAAACCTCTTTTATCAGCTCCACACGCGACGAAGTCGAGAGCAATCCCTTTTTCGAGATGTTCTCTCCAACGGCAACTACAACCCTATCGAAGAGTTGTAAAGCCTCATCGACCAAAGCCTGATGACCTCGGGTGAAGGGGTCGAACGACCCTGCAAAGAGAGCGGTTTTAATCTCCATAGCCACATTTAATCCTTATATGCAATCGACAAAGATAACCATAATTTTGAAAAAGCCCTAAAATGGAGTGAAAAATAGCTATAAATCAGTGCGTTTGCTTGGTTAAAACGACAAAATGGGTATTTATACTACTTGAAAATTGGACCATAACCGATACATTTGCAGTGTTTTTTTAGCCTTTTATTAGGCTCATAAAATAGGTTAACAGGTTGATTGTAACACAGAAAGAACCAATAAGAACTAATATCAAGATTTAATTATGAAGAAATTTTTAGCATTATTTGTTTTTGCACTTTTTTCGACAGCGGTAGTCAACGCACAGTCGCAGGATGTAACCTCTGAGCAGATTGCAGCTCTCAACGAGCGTATTGCAGAGTTGGAGAAGGAGGTTAATACTCAAAAGAGCCGCTCGGAGAAGTGGGGTAAGGTGGTTGAGAAGCTGCCTAAGATTTCGGGTATCGTGAAGATGGGCTATACTTGGACCGACGAAGAGGGTGCCGAGACCAACGAGTTTTGGATTCAGCACGTTCGTCTGAGCTTTGTTGGCGACATCTCGAAGAAGTTCGATTATAAGTTGCAGTTCGAGTTCACCTCTCCTAAACTTATCGATGCATATATTCGTTGGAAGGTTAATCCCTCGTTCAATGTGCAGCTGGGTCAGTTCCATGTTCCCTTCTCGTTGGAGGGTCCGTTGAACCCCGCAAAGTGGGAGACGGTTGATAATGCTCCCGTGACCGATGCAATTACCGGTCTGCCCGATACTCGTGATATGGGTATCGATATCTATGGTCAGTTCCTCAAGGTTAAGGATCGTTATCTGTTCGACTATGCAGTGGGTGTATTCCAAGGCGAGGGTAAGAACAAGCACGATGCCAACAAGTCGAAGGATGTAATCGGTCGTTTGAAGTTCTTCCCCATCGAGGAGCTTTGCCTTACCGGTTCGTATAGCTATGGCGAGCGTGGCGAGGATTATGTGGTAAACCAGCGTGCTGCTGCCGGTCTGGAGTATAAGGGTAAGGACCTGAGCCTCCGTTCGGAGTATTTGTGGCACAAGCAGAATGGTGCAGGCGGTGCTGCTCCCACCTATCAGGATGGTTTCTATGTAGTAGCTCAGTATAAGGTTAAGAATTTTGCTCCCGTTGTGCGTTATAACTTCTACAACCAGAAGAGCATACTCTCCGAGCGTTCGGATTATGTTGTGGGTTTGAACTACTCGCCCGTGAAACCTTTGAACTTCCAGCTCAACTACACACTCTCGACGGTTTCTAACCCCGGAGTCGATAATGTCAACTTCAATACCATTGGTTTTGCTGCTGTATTGTCGTTCTAACGCGCGTGTGTTATAAGAATAGGTAAATCATAAAAAAAACAGAATATGAGTAATTTTATTAAAAAACTTTTGGTTGAGGATTGGGTCGTTGTGATGCTCTCTATTCCTCTGTTGATTTTGGCAGGATTCTCTGCTTCCCTTCCTTTCTCGATTTCGATTCCCTCGAATATGCTCGAGGCGGATGCTTGGGTTAAGATTGCAGTTTTGTTCGTTGTGGCATTGCTCGTACTCTTTGCCGGTAACAAACTCCTCAGCCGCCCTATGAAGGGTATGCTTCTCTCGTTTATCGTTGTGTTCCTTATCGCAGCGTTGGCTATGTGGATTGGCAGCAACAAGTATATCAAGAGTGAGTTGGGTCTGGAGCCTGTATTCTTTTCGGTAATCTTTGGTCTTATCATTCGCAATGCGCTCCACATCCCCGAGTGGCTTAAGCCCGCAATTCAGTCGGAGTTCTATATTAAAATAGGTGTTGTCTGCCTTGGTGCTACCATTATGTTCAGCGACGTGATGAAGTCGGGTGCCGTAGGTCTTTTGCAGGCACTCATCATCGTGACTATCGTATGGTTCTTCGCCTATATCGTATCGCGTAAGTTCTTCAATGTTGAGCGTGCTACGGCAATGACTCTTTCGAGTGGTGTGACCATCTGCGGTGTGTCGGCTTGTATTACAGCTGCGGGTGTTGCCGGTACCGACAAGAAGAGCCTTTCGTATATCGTATCGGTAGTGCTTATCGTTGTTGTTCCGATGATTTACTTTATGCCTTGGTTGGCAAATCAGGTGGTACCTTTGTTGACCTCTGACCCCGCTGTACAGCAGGAGATTATGGGTGCTTGGATTGGTGGTACTATCGACACCACAAGTGGTGTGGCAGCTTCGTCGGAGATGGCAGGTGAGCTTGCTAACAGCACCGCTATTGTTGTTAAGGCTACTCAGAACGTACTTATCGGTGTGGTTGCATTCTTCATCGCTCTCTACCTCTCGACTAAGGGCGAGGGTGGCACTAAGCAGCGTCCTTCGCTTAAGATTGTATGGGATAAGTTCCCCAAGTTTATCCTTGCTTTTGTTATTGCATCGCTCGTATTCTCGCTCTTGAAGGAGGGCGACCTCTTGACACTCAATGCTAAGGGTAAGCTTATCGAGACCTCGGTGGCTAAGACCCTTTCGACTCTCTTCTTCTCGCTTGCATTCGTTTGCATCGGTCTGGATACCCGCCTCAAGGATATCGTATCGAAGGAGAATCGCTCGACCCTCTATGCATTCCTTACCGCACAGTGTTTCAATATCGTGGCTACTTTCCTCGTAGCTTGGATGTTGTTTGGTCTGGTTAAGCCTATGTTGGCATAATAACCACCATAATACAACAAAAGGACCTGTCTAACAATTAAAAAATGTTAGGCAGGTCTTTTTTTGTTTG
>CAZFQU010000045.1:0-16068 GCA_964521245.1 uncultured Alistipes sp.
GTGTGAGGTTGAACTTCTCCATCGCTTCGGGTATGGTGTAGTATTTCGGCTCTTCTGGCGTTGCAATGCCTTTAGCAATGTCGAAATGCTTTTTCGAGTAATAGACCATCTTGCCCTCCTTTCGCTTTGGGATTACATTCTTATATACGAAGGTGTAGATTGCCGAAAGCGTCATACCGAACTTTTCCTGCAACTCCGCCACGCTGTACCATTCGGTGATGCTTGCATCAGGGGCTTTCTTGGCGAAGTAGGAGTCAATATGTTTCTTGCTCCAATAGGTTCTGCCACGATTGAAGGTACGAGGGATATTGTGTTCCTTCGCAATCTTGTATAACCACGACTCTTGAATGTTGTATTTTTCCTTAACCTCAGCTGTAGTATATAATTCAGTAATAGCAATTGCGTCTCTCGGCTGTCGCTTTTCGTATGGATTGGCTTTAAGCATAGCGTCTATATCCATTCTTTTTACGAATGATAATCTACTGCTTAATTTATATGCGACTAGATGACCTGCGTATATCATTTTATACACAGCTTGTAGTGATAAACCTAAAAGAGTTGCTGCTTGAGCAATTGATAGATACTCTTTGTCTTTGATGTTCTCAATTGGCTTTTCTGTCTTGACATAATGAGTTTCGTTTTCTGCTTGTTTAATTCTTTTGTCACGAACTGCCTGCTTGTAGGCTAGATTAGCACAACGATGCGAACAATACTTCGTAGATACTTTTTGAGCCTCAAACTCAACTCCACACCATTGGCAAATCTTCTTAATTCTAATGTTACTTGCTGCCATTTTACTACTGTTTTTAATGTTAATTTCTCCTAATTTCTCCCGTTTTGGTTTAACTATCTTAAACCATATTCAACCATATTCAACTTTCTCCATCACCTCGCCAACGCAAAATCGCATTTCAAGCGGCGAGGTACACAGGAGGTACAAAAACAGGCGTAAAAAGGCTTAGCAACGATTAACAACGATGCTTGCACAAACAAAAATAGCACCCGTAAAGAGTGCTATACTAATCATTTGTGATTGATTTAACTATATGATAATCAACCACTTACTTACCGATGCAGAATTTGGAGAAGATGGTTTGGAGGATACCTTCGGGGGTGATGGTGCCGAGGATTTCGCCCAAGTGGTGGGAGACTTGGCGCAGTTCTTCTGCCAGAAGGTCGCTCGTGAGCTGAGTCTCGAGGGCGTGGGTTGCCTTTTCAAGAGCCGATTTGGCATTACCCAATGCTGATATATGGCGATTATTGCTAACAATAATCTCGCCTCGCTCCAAGGCTGAGGTATCGACGCATTGGCGAAGTTCACTAAGCAGTTTCTCGCACCCCTCACCACTCTTTGCCGAGAGCATAACAACTCTCGTTGTGGGAGCAAATGCGCGTGTCTGAAGTTCTTGTAACTGTTGTTGGCTCAGGGTGTCTATCTTGTTGATTATCAGCAGATGTATCTGCTCTGCTTGAAGCTCTAATCGGGGATAGGTGTCTTGAGTTGCATCGACAATCTGCATCACGATATTTGCCTTCCCGATAGCTCGATGGGTGCGGTCGATACCCATTTGTTCGAGGCTGTCGGTTGTGGCGTGAAGACCTGCCGTATCTATCAGACGAAACTCCACGCCGTCGATATTTATCACCTCCTCGATGGTGTCGCGTGTGGTACCAGCGATGCTCGAAACCATTGCTCGTTCCTCGCCCACAAGTCGATTCAGAAGGGTGCTTTTGCCCACATTTGGCTCGCCAACGATAACGGTCTGTATGCCATTTTTAAGGGCATTGCCGAGTCGGAAGCTGCCAAGTAGCTGTTGGATGTGGTTATCGATGTCGTTGAGGTTTTCTGCCAGCTGTTTACGGTCGGCAAACTCAACATCCTCCTCCGAGAAGTCGAGTTCGAGTTCCAGAAGAGAGCTTAGTTGCAACAACTTATCGTAGAGTTGAGCGAGGGCATCGGAGTATCCTCCACGCATCTGGTTGAGTGCCAAGTTGTGTGCTGCCTGCGACTCGGCGGCTATAAGGTCGGCAACGGCCTCGGCTTGTGAGAGGTCGAGTTTGCCCGAGAGGTATGCTCTCTGGGTAAATTCACCCGGCGAAGCAAGTTGGGCTCCGCAGTCTATGGCAGCAGATATAATCTGTGAGGTGATGTAACGTGAGCCGTGGCAACTAATCTCGACACTCTCCTCGCCCGTATAGGAGTGTGGCGAATGGAAAATGGAGACAACAACCTCGTCGATGAGTCTATCATTGTGGTATATAGCCCCGAAGTGCAGGGTGTGTGACTTTGACTCCTTGAGCGATTGCCTGCCACGAAAGAGCCGGTCACAAATCTCGATAGATTTGCTGCCACTGAGGCGCACCACGCTCAGTGCGCCACCCGTAGCGGTTGCCGGAGCGACTATTGTCGGGTTGTCGTAGTTCATTGTTACTAATGCTACTTGCGTATGATTTTGAGTTTCTGACCCTCACGAAGTCGGTCGGGATTCTTAATTCCGTTCCACTTCATCACGTTCTTCTGTGATACGCCATACTTGCGACAAATGCTTCCAAGTGTCTCTCCGCGCTTGACTGTGTGGTAGATAGTTCTTGACGAGGCAGCCTCCTGAGCCTTCTTTTTGTCGATATTGGCAGGGTTGAGATACTCCTTGAGGAAGGTTGAGTCCTTGCTGTGAATCTCGGTCTGTTGCTCGATAAAGCTCGTTACGGCATATTGAGGCAACATCAGAGGATAGCTCTTGGTTGTCGCAGGGATAATCTCGAGCTTGTATTGGGGGTTGAGCAGTTTGAGGGTCTCGTGGGGAACATCCTTCAGAGTTGACGAAACCTGACCCAAGTGGAGCAGTCGCTTAATCTGTACGGTATCGACTGCCAGAGGCATAGGAGCCTCAGCCGACTCTATGCCATGCTGTTTGTGGTAGGCATAGGTGTAGGTGGCAGCAATGAAGTTGGGGATGTATCCCTGAGTCTCGGCGGGTAGCTCGAAATATATATCCCAGAAGGTCTTGCCTCCGGCACGAGCCATAGCCTTGTTGACGTTGCCGGCTCCATAGTTGTAGGCTGCCAACGCCAGATGCCAATCGCCATAGATGCCGTATAAGTCCTTGAGCAAACGGCAAGCAGCCTTGGTCGATTTCACGGGGTCTAAGCGTTCGTCAACCATAGAGTTAATCTCCAAGCCATACGCTCTGCCTGTTGCGGGCATAAACTGCCATAGACCGGCAGCTCCTGCCGATGATGTTACGTAGGGACGCAGAGCCGACTCGATGATGGCTACCGAACGTAGTTCCACGGGCAGTCCGGCTTTGATTAACTCTTGCTCAATCATCGGGAAGTAGTGCTGAGCGCGAGCCAGCACATTCTTCATACTCAGATGGTTAGGGTTGGTGAAACGGTTAATTGCGCCTCTTACCACATCGTTGAAGGGCAACTGAATGGGTGACACCAGAGCCTTCAGACGACGTTCATACACCGAGTCGGGTGTTGCGCCCAGAGGCTCGGTTCGCGGGTCATAGTTGATGTACGTATCACGAAAGTACTCGAAAGTATCCTCTTTGCGCATACAATCCCAGAGGTGAACCAACGAATCGTACTGGGCAGGTGTGAGGGGCTGTTCGCGTACCATGCTCTTCTGCTTCACTGCCTCGAGAGGGGTGTTGGTCTTGTTACTTATCTTCTTTACGCTCTGGTTCTTATGCTGAGAGGGTTTCTCCGTATTCTCTTGTTGCAACTGCTGCTTAGATTCCACCTCCTCGCTCTTGGGAGTATAGCTCTTGCGCTTCTTGAAAATTGACTCGGCGTAGCTCTCGCCCGCAGTTGTTGTGGTCATGAGTGCTGCGACCAGCAGCAATTTGCAAAGTTTGTGATACATAGAGGGTTGAGGCTTAAAAATTTACGTTTAGGCTGAAGCCGAAGGTGGCTTTGTGTCCGCCGGCTGAGGGAATATAGTTGTAGTCAATTACCGGCTCGATATGCATCGATAGGTCGTCTGATATATCGTAGTCCTGCATGTGGGCATCGACGTGGGCATCGATGATTTGCAGGGCATACAGACCCGCCGTGATGATGATACAAAGGTCTCTGTTTCGGCGATAGTTATCTCTCAGGTTTTTGAGGAACGAGGCGGTGTAGCGGCCTCTGAACTCATCCTTCGAGCCGGTAGGCTTGGGAACATTTTCGGGGTCGGCATTGTATGCTTCGAGCTGTTTGTCGTAGTCGGCTCTTAGGCTGTATGCCTTTTTGAATCGTTGGTAACCTCGGTTATTCCAATCCACACAGTAGATTACCGTACCGAAGCCTCCCACCACAAACGGAATCTTCCAATAGCTCTTGTTGTAAATCTGACCCGCACCCGGGCAGATGCAGGCAAGAGTGGTAGCCTTCTTCACGTTTGAAACCTCGTTGGTCGAGTAGTTTACCGCAGCATCACCAATGAAGTAGAGGTATGAGGCTATGGTAGCACCCAGATAGAGTTGACGGCGGGTATTGGAGCGTATCATATCCTGCTGGAGTTGGTCCAGCTCGGGGGTACGCGTGGTGCTTTCGGCAGTTATGCGGTCGTACTCCTGTTTGAGGGGCTTGTAGGTTTTATTCTCGTGAACCACCATACCTATACCTGTGCCGACCAGACCATAGAGTATGGGAAGTTTCCAATAGTCCTTGTTGTAGATTTGGCCATAGCCGGGAAGTACGGTCGATAACCAGCATACTTTTGACAGCGACATGGAATCGCTCATAAACCACCCCTTCTTTCGTTTCAGGGAGTCAATCTCACCTGCCTCGTTTCTCGACATGAAAAGCGAGTCGGAGCGACCGAGAGAGTCGAGCAGCCTGCCACCAAGTAGCGAGTCGGCACCCATACTCAGAGCCAGAGAATCTGTCCTCTGGTGGGCAGCAAGCAACAACTCCTCGATTTTCAGAGAATCGACACCTGCCCCCTTGAGCGAATCTCTCAGGCGTGCAAAATTAAGCGAGTCCTTCATCTGGCGACTCATCGTGTCGGGACGTTGGATAATGCCACCTTTGACCATCTGCTTGGGGCTTCGACGCTGAAGTTGCGCCGAAGAGGGCAGGATGCAGCAAAGTAGCACCGCAATAAGGGTATATATGCGTAAAAGTCTGCTCATTAGGTTATGGGATGTTCCATAAATTTGTAAATAATCTCTTGTTGTCGGAAGCCTATATTTCGGCTGCTTTTGAATTTATTTGAGTATGTTCCTAATTTTCATCTTGCATTGCGCCCTTATGAGAACTGAGCTATCTGCTCAAAGTAATCTTCAAAATCAGCTCGACCCAATTTATAGAATCTCCCTTATCTTTGTGCAAAGCGTCGGATAAAACGCTCAATCTCTTCGTCGTTTGAAAAATCGATGGTTACTCTGCCACCGCCACTCTTCAGACGCTTGATACCAATCTCCTGAGAGAAGACTTTTTCCAGAGCCTCGACAAGACGAGTGTAGCACTCGGGATACTCCTCCTCAACGACAATCTCCTTCATGAGCGGACTTTGGTTCATAACTCGTGCCATCTCCTCGGTCTGACGTACCGACAGGGAGCGTTTGATGCAGCGTTTGAGCAACTTTATCTGTTTCTCAGGCTCGACACCGGCAATAGCCTTGGCGTGCCCCATCGAGATAACACCCTCTTTGAGGGCGAGCTGAACCTCGGTAGGAAGCTTCAGCAGACGCATATAGTTGGTTATGGTCGAGCGTTTTTTGCCCATCTTTTCCGAGAGTGCCTCCTGTGTGAGTTTGCACTCCTCGATGAGTCGTTGCATACCCAAGGCAATCTCTATGGCATTGAGGTCCTCGCGCTGGATATTCTCCACCAAAGCCATTGCGTGCAGATTCTCGTCGTCAACCTCGCGGATGAATGCGGGCAGAGTCTCTAAACCTGCCTTTTGGGCAGCTCGCCAACGACGCTCACCGCTGATAATGACATATTTGCCATCGTCGTTGCGTTTTCTGAGGGTGATGGGCTGGATTACTCCGAGTGCGCGCAACGATGCTGCCAACTCCTCCAAAGCCTCTTCGTTGAAGTCGGTTCGGGGCTGTTCGGGGTTGGGTATAATCTCACTGATGGAGATTTCTGCCATTTGGCTCATGGGTTTGAGTATGGCTGTGGGCTTCTCGCCTCCGAAGAGAGCGTCAAGACCTCTTCCTAATCCTTTCTGTTTCATTATGCTCGTTGCTTGCGGTTACGTTTTAGGAACTCTTTTGCGAGGGTGAGATAGTTCTTGGCTCCTACGGCACTCGCATCGTAGAGCATTATGGGCTTTCCGTGCGAGGGCGCCTCACCCAAACGAATGTTTCGCTGAATTATTGTGTCGTATGCCAACTCTTTGAAGTGTTCTCTAACCTCGGTGGCAACCTGATTGTTCAGACGGTTGCGCATATACATCGTCAGTAGGAAACCCTCTATTTGCAGTGCAGGGTTCAGTCCGCTCTTGACAATCTTGATGGTATTCAACAACTTGGACAATCCCTCAAGGGCAAGGTACTCGCACTGTACGGGAATGAGTACCGAGTCGGCAGCCGTCAGAATATTGACCGTCGTATAGCCTAACGATGGCGAGCAGTCGATGAAGATGTAATCGAACTTATCGCGCAGACGGTCAACAATACGCTTCATTATGTGGTGGGCGTTCTCCATCTTGGGCAGCTCCGAGTCGGCAGCTACCAGCTGAATCGACGAGGGCAGCAGCCACAACTTCTTAATGTCGGGACTCTGCTGAATCACCTCTTCGGGTTGTTTCTCGCCCATCAGACACTCGAATATGCCATCGAGTTCTATATCAAAGCCAAGTCCGGAGGTGGCGTTAGCCTGCGGGTCGGCATCGAGCAACAACACACGCTTGCCCAGCAGAGCCAGCGACGCTGCGAGGTTTATTGCCGTAGTGGTCTTGCCCACACCTCCTTTTTGGTTAGCCAATGCTATAACTTTTGCCATATATTGCAATTACTCTTTATCATTCGAAAATATTCGGACAAAAGTAGTGATTTTATGCCGGCTTTGCAAAAAATGTCGCGCTTTTTGTCAACTATTGCGCTCAATGTAGGTAAAAATTACTAACTTTGACACCATAAAAATCGAATAATGTATGCAGGAGATTATAGAAAAACAGAGAAAACGTAGTCGCTCGGACAGGTTCCCGACCTTGGCCGATATGATGGTTCTGGTGCTGTTGTTTGTCGCCTCGTCGTTGGGTGGTGTGCTTTTGGCTCGGTTGGTCGGATGCCAATTCCCCGCACCCGATACGGCAATGCCGAGTGCCGAAAGTTGGGGCTTTACGGTCTTTGTTAACTATTTGTCACAGATGGCTTTAATGCTGGCAATGGTTTGGGGTTATCGCCGCTTGAGAAATGCTCCAAAGATAAAAGTCGGCTTCAGCCTCAAGGGGTTGAATCCGCTGTTGCTGTTATGGGCTCTGGTGGTGATGTTGTCGATAAGTGTTGTGCTGTCGCCGCTGCTCGAGATATTGGGCAAGGATTTGGGGCAGACGCCAGATGTGGGGCGCGGAGTGTGGGCTCTGCTTGCTTCGGTGGTGCTGGCTCCCTTATTCGAAGAGTATCTGTGCCGAGGTGTGGTGATGGAGTCGCTTAAGGGACGCTACGGGGTGATTATGGCGTGGCTTTCATCGTCGATTTTCTTTGCCGTAATACACGTTCATCCCGTGATGGTCATCAATGCTTTGGTGTTAGGTATGTTGTTGGGTTACATATACTTGCGTAGTGAGTCGCTGTTGGGAAATTTTGTACTTCACGCCTTCAACAATATGCTCGCTCTCTTGATGATGTGGACCACTATGCCCGATGATATTTTGGGCGGAAAGTCGCTTGCCGAGGTGTCGCTCTCGGAGCTTGTGCCATCGACCGCAGGTTATGTGGCAATCTACCTTGTGGCACTTGCGATAGTGGTTGTTTCGGCACTCTATATTTGGCGTGATATGGTGCGCATTAAGCGTGAGGAGAGAAAAAAAAGAGCCGCTAAAGTAATAAAGAGTGGTGAAGATGCGTTGAATTCGGACAAAAAAGATTAACTTTGCCCGATAATTATGCGCGCACGACATTTCATATATATTGCTTTTGGGCTGCTGATGCTCTGTTTGCTCGGTGGCTGTCGCGAACTGCCCGCCTACTTCAAGGGGGGCGAACTCCTTGCAAAAGTTGAGGGAGAGGCTCTTTATGTTCACGAAGTTGAACGTGAGGCTCCCGAAGGTTTGTCGGGCGACGATAGTATTGATTTCTATCGCCGTTACGTTCAGCGTTGGGTTGCCCGCCGTCTTAAGATTTCGGAGGCTGAGCGTATGTTCCTCGATTCGGAGCAGGAGATGGAACGTATGGTCGAGGAGTATCGCCAATCGCTCCTGATTCGCCGTCTGGAGCAGTATGAGGTTGACCTCAAGATAGATACCACATTTACCGACGAGGAGATTCAGCGTTATTATAATGCACACTTTGCGGAGTTTAAGTCGGACAGAACTCTGGTTAAGGGGCGTGTGTTAAGGTTTGATTCTGATTCGCGTCAGGCTCAAAAACTTCAGCAATTGATGGGAGGTATATCGCCCGAATCGCAGCGCGACCTTGCCGACCTTGCACTCAAACACGGTTACGAGTTGCGTGAGTTTGCGGAGTGGACCGATTACGACGAGTTTTTGAGCTACCTGCCCACGCTTCGCTCGAAGGACAACTCCTCGCTGCTCAATACCCAGAGTGTGCAGCAGATGCGCGACAATAATTCGCGCTACTATTTCCAACTGACCTCAGTGCGTCGCTCGGGCGAGACTCTTCCCATCGAACGAGTGAGCGCAACCATTCGTCGCATACTCTTCAAAGAGCGTCAACAGGCGATTCTTGCTGCACTCGAAGAGGAGTTGTATAGAAAGGCTGACGAGGCGGGTGAACTTGAGATTAACGAAAATTTAGATAATTCAGACGAGTAATATTTCAAAAGAGAATGTATAGACGAATTATATCATTGGTGGCATTGGTGAGCATCTGGTGTGGAGCTGTGGCTCAGCAGCAGGTTATGCTCGATAAGGTTGTGGCAGTTGTCGGCGGCTCGTCGATTCTGCACTCGGATGTGGCAGACTATGCCCAGCGTATGGTTGAGCAACGTCGTCAGCAGGGCTACACCACCGACCGCGACCCTATGAACGAAGCATTGGAGGCAATGTTGATGCAGAAGCTGCTCTATAATCAGGCTCAAATCGACTCGATAGATGTTGACTTGGGTGGTCTGCAATCCAGAGCCGAGGACCAACTTCAGGAGATGATTACCGAAGCGGGGTCGATTCAGGAGCTTGAGACCCGTTACCATATGCCCATCTACAACATACGTGAGAGATTGCGCCAAAACTATATGGAGCAGACCTATGCTCAGTCGATGCAGAGCGAGGTGGTTTCGAAGGTGACGGTCACTCCGGGCGAGGTGGAGAGTTTCTTCAAGCGAACTTCGCGTGACAGCCTTCCCATCATCCCCGAGCAGTATGTCTATGCTCAGATAACCAAATTCCCCGAGTCAATCGACGAGGCAAAACGTCGTACGCGAGAGCGACTGTTGGAGATTCGTAGCCGTGTAATGGCAGGCGAGGCTAAGTTCGAAACTATGGCCCGCATGTATTCGGTCGATGGTTCGGCACTGCGTGGAGGTGAGATTGAGCCTACACAGCTCGAGGGTCTCTTCGAGCCTTATGCCAATGCCTTGGCGGAGCTTAAGCCCGGTCAGGTATCGGAGGTGGTCGAGACTCAGGCAGGATTTCACATCATTCAGCTGATAGACAAACGTGGTAATCTCTACCACAGCCGCCACATTCTTTTGCGTCCTTCATACACCACCGACGAGTTGGTCAAAACGCTCAACACTCTTGACTCGCTTGCCGATATGATTCGCAAAGATTCGATAACCTTCGAGCGTGCGGCCATGGAGCATTCAGACGATAAACTGACCAAGATGAATGGCGGACTTGTAACCAACCACGATATTTTGGAGCGTGCATCGGCATTTGATGTGAACTACACTCAAACAAAATTCCTCAAGGAGGATTTTGCCAACGATGGCATGCACAAGCCCTATGCCGACTATCTGGCAATCAGCCGATTGAAGGTAGGCGAGGTGTCGCCTGCATATCAAGCCGAGGATATTATGGGCAATCAGCTCTCCAAAATCGTAACCCTCTTGGAGGTTATACCTGCCCATAAAGCAACACTTGAGGATGACTATATACGTCTCGAGCAAATGGCTCTCTCCGTCAAGCAGGAGAAGGTGTTCAAAGAGTGGCTTGATAAGAAGATTGAGGCAATGTATATCTACATCTCGCCTGAGCTTAGAGACGGTGAGTTCGAGAATAAAAAATGGGTAAAGTAGTCGGCAATGATTAAGTTTAAGAGATTACTTACGGCACTGTTGCTACTCTTTGTTGTAGTTGAATTCTTCGCCTTGGCTCGCCCGGGCGGAGCTTCTGCATTTATGGCATATATGCAGCAGCGTCAAACTCCGCGTTCCGGTTCACAAGCCCCCAAAACCGCCAAGAAGAGCGGTAGCTCGTCGGATGGTAAACTCGTCTATATGCGTGCAGACCGCAGCTATTCGATTGAGGTGGGCGACTCGATGGCTGTATGTATGGTGGGAAATTTCGCTGCTCTGCATAATGGTGCGGTCATCACCTGCGATAGTGCTGTGCGTTATGATGCTCAGACTATCGAATGTTTTGGAAATGTGTTGATTAACCAAAATACAACCTTCATCTATGGCGATAGGGCAGACTATCAGGGTCGCACAAATAAGGCTGAGGTCTATTCGCCATTGATTAAGGTTATCGATGGAGATGCGACGCTTTATACCCACCGCTTCACATTCGACACCTATGAGGAAGTAGGAGAATTCGAGCGTGGCGGTGTGCTATTCAACAAAGGCAATCAGCTCGAGGCTGATCACGGCTACTACTATTCCCAGAGCCACGAACTTTCGTGTGTGGGCGATGTGCAGATGCGCGATACGACCTACCTGCTCACCAGTGACTCGGTACTCTACAATACCGATACCGACCGTGCCTACTTCTTCAAAAACACCCATATCTGGAACGATACGGGCGACTATCTCTATGGCGATAGAGGTTTGTACGACCGTCCGCAGGAACTCTACACAATATTCGAGCAGGGCTATATCCTTACAGAGAAGGATGAGTTGTGGAGCGACTCGCTTGATTACTATCGTGGTAGGGAGTTTGCTATTTTGCGTAATAATATCCAGATTGACGATACGGAGCATAAGCTGCTTGCCTTTGGCGATTATGCCGAGTATCTGCGCGAGCCGGGTGATGCGCTTCTCACGCGTCTGCCCTCGGTTGTGAGCTACGATACTGAGCAGGGCGACTCCCTCTTTATGCGCTCTGATACAATAATCCTTTTGACTAACTTCACTACACGCCCCGAGTATAACCCTTGGGGACCCAAGACACTTGATAAGTCCAAGAGCGATTCTCTGAAGCGAGATACCGTCACAGCAGTCCCGACAGAGAGCAATGAGCAGGTGGGCTTGCAGTCGGCATTGCCGGCATTGGATGAGGGTGTCGGCGAGCAATCGAAGTTGCCTAAGGGTGGTGATAAACAGCCCTCAATACCTGCCAAGCAGAAAAACCTGCCGGCATCTAAGCCCGAGGATAGAGGTCAAACTCTTCGTGAAGGCGGGACACAGACCGATATGCAGCCCTCGTTCCAAAGTGCGGGTGATGAGAACGAACCTCAGATTGATATCCCCTCAACACCTCGAGAAGCTGCAGAGGCAGCTCTTCTGAGCGACTCTTTGCAGCTTCAGGAGTTTGAGAATCAGGGTGACAATGTTTTGGACTCATTGGCTGCTGATTCTGTGAGTGTCGATTCGCGCGACTCCCTGCAACGTCTTGCCGACAGCCTTGACACCCTCTCGAAAGATGCTCTAAAATCCTACTACAAGCGCATCAAGAAAGAGGAGAAGGAGCGTGTGAAGGCTCAAAAGGAGGCAGAAAGAGCCGAAAAACTGAAAATCATCGCGCGTGCGCGTCAGGCAAAGATCACCGCTCAACTCAACCGTATGGATTCGCTCGAGAAACTGCGCTTGGAGCGTCGTCGTGAGCGTATGCAGAGTCGCCTTGAGGCTAAACGCCAAAAGGCAATAGCACGTGGCAAGGAGCTGCCCGACTCAACCGAGTTGGCTCGTCTTGATTCGCTTATCAGCCAAAAGGAGCATGCCGATACACTTGCTACGGATAACTTAACCCTCGATTCGCTCAAGATGGACTCTCTGGCAATAGATTCGCTTGCTGCCGACTCGCTTAAGGTTGACCCCGATACCATTCGTCGAGTGTTGTATGGCTATCGCAATGTGAGGATATTCCGCCCCGATTTCCAAGCAGTCTGTGACTCTATGGTGGGTATAGGTGTCGATTCAACCCTCCACCTCTTCATCGATCCTGTGATTTGGAACGAGCAGCATCAGGTAAGCTCCGATGTGGTGGATATCTATACCAAGAATCAGGCCCTCGACCATGCCGACTTTACCGGTACCCCGATTATGGTCTCGGCAGTCGATACCTCATACTTCAATCAAATTTCGGGTAAGGAGATGACGGCTTGGTTCCGCGACAACGAGATTTATCGTCACGACGTGAATGGCAATGTGGAGACCATCTACTTCATTCAAGATGACCCCGATGCCCCCGTTAACGATATGTTTATCATCCGTAGCGGTACGGCTTCATTCTATATCGAGAATCGTCAGGTGGTGTCTATGACCTATCGTGAGCAGAACGAGTATTCGATGTTCCCCATGAATAAGTTACCCGAGTCGCAGGAACTATTCCTCAAGAACTATAAATGGGTTCCCGAGCGTCGTCCTGCACGCGATTCTGTGCAGACTCGTACCATACGTCCATCGCTCCGCGATGAGAAGGGCCAGCTCGATAAACCCTCGTTCCCCATCACCGACCGTATAATGATGCACAAGAGTCGTCTTATTGATAGCGGTAAGTGGGCGGATCGTGATGAGGAGCTTGCTCCGGATGTTCAGGAGTGGGTGCGTCGTAATGGGTATGTACCATCAGCACCCCGCTAAATTTTTGATTTTACGGGGCAGATTTGTCCTTGCTCTTGAGTGGCTCCGTCGGGCTGTACGTCAAAGTACTATCCCTCGGAGCTTCTCTTCGTTTAAGAACAAATCTGCTCAAAAAATCTTCACGCAGCTGACCGTTGATTCGTCGCAATATTTATTTTGCTGCAAAAAAGTTATTACCCAAATCAAAAAAAAGCCTTTGTTTTTGCTCTCTCATAACAATAAATCGACCTTTACTGCGTTTCTTTGAAAAACAATTTTGCCTATGGTATGATTTCGGCTCAACATTAAAACCAAATTGATTTTGAATATGAAACGTGTATTTATAGTATTAGGTGTCGTGGTATTGGCTGCCGCGACGAGTGGTGTTACTGCATGGGCTGTAGCACAGGATGTTGAGCCGCAAGTAGAGTATGTGACCTCCGTAGAGACCCCTGAGCCCGGGCTTGGCGCACACTTCGCTGCGTGGGAGGAGGGTAAGTTCCCCGACCTTACCTATGCAGCAGAGAATGCTGTTAAGGCTGTGGTTAATATTGAGGCAGTACAGAAGGTGAAGATGGAGCGTCAGTGGGACCCCTTCTTGGAGTTCTTCGGCTTTCCTCAAGGCTATGGCAGTCAGGGTAGAGAACCTATTCAGGAGCGCAAGGCAGGCGGCTCGGGCGTTATCATATCCGAGGACGGATATATTGTGACCAACAACCATGTCGTAGATCAGTCAGATAAGCTCAAAGTCACACTCAACGATGGTCGTAGCTTCGATGCCAAGCTCATAGGTAGCGACCCCGCAACCGATGTGGCACTCATAAAGATTGAGGCTAATGATCTGCCCACTGTGGTTTTCGGCAGCTCGGACAATCTTCGCCTTGGCGAGTGGGTGTTGGCAATAGGTTCGCCCTTCGACCTGCGTCAGACCATTACTGCGGGCATCGTAAGTGCAAAGTCCCGTTCGCTGGGTGTCATACCGAATGAGTTCAGTATCGAATCCTTCATCCAGACCGATGCGGCGGTCAATCCCGGCAACTCGGGTGGCGCACTCGTAAATACCCGAGGCGAGTTGGTGGGCATAAATACCGTTATCAAATCCTCAACGGGCAGCTATATAGGCTATTCGTTTGCAGTCCCCGAGTCCATTGTTCGCAAAGTGGTGACCGACCTTAAGGAGTATGGTGTTGTTCAGCGCGCACTTTTGGGCATAACATTCCGTCCCGTTGATCAGGAATTTATCGACTCCATGGGCAAGGAGCTTGGCATCAAGGAGGTTGGCGGAGTCTATGTTGCGGGTGTGACAGATGGTGGTGCAGCCTCCGAGGCAGGCATACGAAAAGGTGATGTTATCCTCAGCATCGACGGTGTGAAAATAGGTGATGGCTCGGCTCTGCGTGAGCAAATTGGTCGCCATCGACCCAACGATAAGGTTAAATTATCGGTAAAAAGAGATGGTGATGTGAAACAATTTGAGGTAGTTTTGCGTAATGTATCCGGAAAAGCTGAACTCCTCACTAAAGACGATATAGATGTAGTCGAGGTTTTGGGTGGAAAGTTCGCTGACGCAAGTAGCTCACTTTGCAAGGAGTTACGTATAAAAGGTGGAGTGCAGGTGACCTCTATCCGAGAGGGTGGTCTGTTGAGCCGTGCACGCGTCAGAAAGGGATTTGTTATCACCCATATCAACGATCGTGAGATCTTAACCTTGCAGGATCTCAGACGTCACACCGAGAAGATTTCATCTGTTGACGGAATCTATCCCGATGGTCGCTCGGCAAGCTATGTCGTAGTTGAGTAGAACTCGCCCCGATAATCGTGGGGGCAATGAGTTGTGGAGGCTGCTTTTGGTGGTCTCCACTTTTTTTGTTGCCGACAGCAATAAAGTGACAGGTCACTTAGTTATTATAGGCGTAGAGCCTGTTGAAGTTGAGAGAAGTTAAGAAAAATAGTAAACTATGCGTCAATTAAAAATTACAAAATCGATCACTAATCGCGAGAGTGCATCGCTCGATAAGTATCTTCAAGAGATTGGTAAGGAGGAACTTATCACCGTCGAGGAGGAGGTCGAACTTGCCCAGCGAATCAAGAAGGGCGACCAAGAGGCTTTGGAGAAGCTCACCAAAGCAAACCTGCGCTTCGTGGTCTCCGTAGCTAAGCAATATCAGAATCAGGGACTTAGCCTTCCCGACCTTATCAACGAAGGCAACTTGGGACTTATCAAGGCTGCCGAGAAGTTCGACGAGACTCGAGGCTTTAAGTTTATTTCCTATGCTGTGTGGTGGATTCGCCAATCCATCCTTCAGGCACTCGCCGAGCAGAGTCGTATCGTACGTCTGCCCTTGAATCAGGTAGGCTCGCTCAACAAGATTAACAAGGCTTTTGCTCGCTTCGAGCAGGAGCATGAGCGTACTCCCTCGCCCGAGGAGCTTGCCAACGAACTTGAGCTGCCCAAGGAGAAGGTGACCGACACTTTGCGTGTTGCGGGTCGTCACGTCTCGGTTGATGCCCCCTTTGCCGATGGTGAGGATAACTCGCTTCTCGACGTACTCGTCAATCCCGACTCGCCCATTGCCGACCGAGGTCTTATCAACGAGTCGCTTGCAACGGAGGTTGACCGCGCCCTCGAGACCCTTACCGAGCGTGAGCGCGATATCATCAAGTACTTCTTCGGTATCGGTTGCTCCGAGATGACCCTCGAGGAGATTGGTGAGAAGTTCGACCTCACCCGTGAGCGTGTGCGCCAAATTAAGGAGAAGGCGATTCGTCGTCTGCGTCATTCGTCGAGGTCTAAGTTGCTTAAGTCATATCTCGGCTAATTTTTCGATTTTATAGGGTATATTTGTCCTTGCTCTTGAGTGGCTCCGTCGGGCTGTACGTCAAAGTACTATCCCTCGGAGCTTCTCTTCGTTTAAGAACAAATCTGCTCCTCTAAAATCAAAAAATATTTTTCAATTTATATGCGGTAAATTCCGCACCGCCTTGTTTGCCCCGAATAGG
>CAZFQU010000046.1:0-15782 GCA_964521245.1 uncultured Alistipes sp.
CAAAAAAAGACCTGCCTAACATTTTTTAATTGTTAGACAGGTCCTTTCAGTACCCGGAGCCGGGGTCGAACCGGCACGTCATTGCTGACATTGGTGTTTGAGACCAACGCGTCTACCGATTCCGCCATCCGGGCATTTCGAATCGGGTGTGCAAATGTAGGAATAAAAATGCAAATAGCAAGCGTTTTGGTGTTAAAATTTTACTTTTTGCAACAAATTTATTATCTGACAGCTACTCGACGACGGGGTTACAGCTCTATTTTTCGGTGATTTTCGCTGAAAAAGCACATCACACGTTTTGCTTTCGATGCTCCGACAACACTTGTAAGTTCTTCGAGAGTAGCGCGTTTGACCTTATCGGTGGTATGGAAATGTTTGATAAGTGCCATTACAGTCTTATGCCCTACGCCCGTAATAAGGTCGAGTTCGCTACAAATAAAGTCGGAGCTGCGCTTCTTACGGTGGAAGTTGATACCGAAGCGGTGAGCCTCGTCGCGGATATAGCACAGCACTTTCAGCGGTTCGCCCGTACGAGAGAGGTAGTATGGCTCGGGGTCGCCGGGGAAGAATATCTCTTCAAGTCGTTTAGCCAAGCCCACAATAGGCACTTTATCGGCGATGCCGAGTTCGCAAATAACCTCATAAGCACTCGACAGCTGACCCTTGCCACCATCGACAACAATCAGGTCGGGCAGGGGGCGTTTCTCGGCTATTAGGCGCGAGTAGCGGCGATAGACAATCTCGCGCATTGTTGCAAAATCGTCGGGACCCTCGACGGTCTTGACATTGAAGTGGCGATATTCTCTTTGTGCGGGCTTACCATCACGGAATACCACACACGAGGCTACGGGGTAGATGCCGTTGATGTTGGAGTTGTCGAAACACTCGATATGGCGTGGTGGATGAGTGAGGTGTAGCTCGCGCATCATAGCCTCCATCAGACGGTCGGTCTGCTTATCGGGGTTCTTTATCTCGAGATTTTTGCGCTGCTCGGCGCGGTAAATCTTTGCGCTCTTGAGCGAGAATGAGAGCAGGTCGAGTTTCTCTCCGCGTTTGGGAACGGTGAATGTTACCCCATCCAGTAGCAAGGCTGCAGTGGGGAGCATAGGCACGATAACTTCGCGAGCTATCACTCCGTCGGCAAAGCTATCGACAATATATTGTATGCCGAGGCTTAGCAACTCTTCGGGGCTGCTCTCGACACCGGTTGACAGGCGTACGGTCTGCACCTTGACAATCGAGCCGTGGCGTATGCTCAGATAGTTGCAGTAGGCAACATCGTCATCTTCGGTGAGTAGTGAGAAGATATCCACATCCTCAATCTTCGAACTTACGATTATGGACTTTCCGGAGTAGTTGTCGAGTGCATCTATGCGCAATTTGAGTCGTTGAGCCTCCTCGAAACGCAACTCCTTGGCTGCCTCCATCATTTGGTCGTGCAGATATCGGCGTACGGGAGCAAGGTCGCCCTTGAGTATTGACACCACGAGCGATATCAGTTCTTGGTACTCCTCGGGTGTCTGCTCGCCGATGCAGGGACCATTGCATAGCCCGAGGTGATATCTCAGACATATACTATACTTTCCGGCTTTGATAGCCGACTCGGAGAGGTTAAGACGACACGAGCGCAGAGGGATAACCTCTTTCAGGAAGCTCAGCACACTGCGCTGCATAGATATCGAGCCGTAGGGCCCGAAATATTGAGAGCCATCGCGCACCAGTTTGCGCGTGGATTCCACTCTCGGGAAAGGTTCATTTCGAACGACAATCCAAGGGTAGGTCTTATCGTCTTTGAGCAGGATGTTGTAGCGCGGTTGCAGACTCTTGATGAGTGAGTTTTCGAGTAGCAGCGCATCGGTCTCGGTGTCAACAACAATGTGACGTATGTCGGCAATTTGGCGAACCAACACTTTGACTTTTGCCGAGTGTTCTTTGCTCTGCACGAAGTATGAGCTGACCCTCTTGCGTAGCGATTTAGCCTTGCCAACGTAGATAACCTTACCCTCGGCATCGATGAATTGATAGACTCCGGGGCTGAGAGGCAACTGTGCCACCAACTCTTTGAGATGTGTTTTGACTATATCTGACATTGTGTTGTAGGCTCGTCTTGACTTTGAGTACAAAAATAGTGAAAATAGTTAAATATCGATATGCTGATGAGCAATATTATTGTGTCACTCAAAGTCAAGACGAGCCTTTGAGGCTACTCCTCGGCACCCCGCTGTTTGTATTCCCGACCGCTTTGGCGACGAAAGTCGCGTCGCAAGACTCGGTATATGGCCCTAAGCGTAGGCTCCACAACCTTGTAGGGGCGAATAGTGCTGTGACGCAACGAAAGCGCGAGCAGGGTGAATATGGCAACTATCAGCAGCCAACCATATATCTCCTTCATCGACTCCAAGAGCGATTGTATCTGCACCATACCGTATAACTCGTCCATTTGAGCATGAGAGGTTGACAATCTTACCCGGTCTAACCTCTCGCTCAGCAACATCGAGTTGCGAGCCATAACAACAGTGAGTGTTCGTCCGACAATGGCATTGCCTATTGGTGCAGCAAGTGCTGCGCTAAACATATTCTGGAACGAGAGTCCGTGTAGGAAGGTGTATGGAAACGGGAGTCGGGCATTTGCTGTCAGCATCATCACCGCAACCATAACATATCCTGCCGAGCGAACAACTACGGGCAGATAGAGCGACTCTTTGGGCAGATTGTAGTCTATTACGAAATAGAAGTAGGCCAAATAGAAGGCAAAGCACGAGAATGCAATAACCAACATTCGCTGATAGGTCCATTTGCGTCGAGCAAAAGTTTGCCACGTGAAGATAATACCTATGACCACACCTACTATTGCAACCCAACTCAGTGTCAGAGAGTTAAGGTGGTCATATCCCAACACTCCCTCCATCAATGCGTGTTCGAAGATATGCGAGGGGGCGAGCAGCAGGTCCATAATGAGTATTATCCCCACGCACGTCAATACAATCGGTATCTTGAAGATATTGAATGGTATGTATGGGTGTCGCAAATAGGTCGAACGCCACCAATTCATTCCAAATGTGATGAGTGCCAACAGCGTAGCAAACCATATATGCTCCGAGAGCCACCAGTCGTAATGCTCGCCGTAGATGCAGATAAAGAGTACAGACATTGCCGTAGCTCCCCACAGCAGCATACCCATCCAATCGATGCCCAGCAGCGGAAGTCGTGGCATAATTGAGATTCCCTTATAGCAGACTACAACCACCAGATACATCAACAACAGCGCACCGATAATAAGCCAATACATATAGTGCCACGAAGCCCATACCGAGAGCGAAAGAGCTGCAATGCCCGTAAGCTGAATTGTGCCGTTGACCATCAGGTAAATGTAGCAGAACCAGATGGACATATCTCGTGTGGGTGTAATCCATAGCTGAATGGTTGAGTTACACTCGTAGATTGCCCACATTCGGAAGAATCCGGCAACAAGACTCACACCCACCAGCACAGGCACACTGCCCGTGTGCATACATATCAGATTGGCGGCTATCAATACCGATATGCAGCTTCCTAAGGCGGTCTTGGGTCTTACGGCCCACTTCAGGCGGAACATAATGGCAAAGAATAGTGCCATACCCACCAGCGAGCTGTAACCTGCCATCATAATATCCTCTTGCAGGAGCTGTGTGGAGCCAACCATCTCGCTCGCTGCCGCAAGATAGACTCCTCCCGTACAGTTAAAGACTATGATAAAGAGTATCAATAGCCAAGGTTTCAGCGGCTCGGGAATGAATCGTATCTGCGGAATTGAGAATGGTTGGTTTGGATTGTGATGATGACCCATTAGTACAACACCTTACATTCTACATTCATACCGGCACTCACGCGCTCCAGAGCCTTCATGTCGTTATCCTCCGTAAAATCTATGCGGATGGGTATGCGCTGCTCGATTTTGACGAAGTTGCCCGACGAATTGTCCTGAGGCATCAGCGAGAAACTTGCTCCCGTAGCGCGAGATATGGAGCGAACAACGCCCTTGAATGTGTGGTTGGGAACGGCATCGACCTCAATCTCCACCTCTTGACCCTCCTGAATATTGGCAGTTTGTGTCTCTTTGTAGTTTGCAACTATCCACTTATCCTCCGAGTCAACAATATCTAAGAGCGTCTGTCCGGGTTGAATCAGCTGCCCCTCTTGTATCTGCTTTTTGCCCGTAACACCATCACAGGGGGCAAGTATAACGGTGTAGGAGAGGTTCAAGCGCGCTAGTTCTAAAGCTGCCTCAGCCAATTTTATTCCCGCCTCGTTCTGTCCCAAACGAGTATTCTGCTCCCTGCTCACCGATTGAACGCTCTCTTTTTGGTGTTTGAGCATCTCGTATCTGGCTTTTGCTGCTTGGTAGGCTGTGTGCATATCGTCATATTGCTGCTTTGTTACGGCATTCTGTTTGTAGAGGGCATCGAATCGGTTGTAGTTTTTCTCTGCGTTTTCAAACAATATGCGAGCCTCGTCGATGCTTGCCTGCGTAACCGAGAGATTGGTGTTGGTTGTCGATATTACGTTGTGCATCGCCTGTTTGCCCGTCTTGGCATTGGCGAGATTTGCCTCTGCCTGAGCTACCATGTAGCGATACTCCGCATCATCGACAATGACCAATGTGTCGCCTTTCAAGACCTTTGTGTACTCGTCGAAACGAACCTCCTTGATAAATCCCTGCACACGCGAATTTACGGGCAGGATGTGCTGCCTTACTTGTGCATTCTCGGTAAATTCCACCGAGCCTAAGTGAACGAACTTCTCGCAGACCCAAAACAGAGCTGCTGCTAACAATATTACGACAAAGATGTTGTAGATAGATTTTTTAGTCTTGTGTTTCATTTTATTCTTACAGATTTCCGGTTGTACACTTGAGTTTATAGTAGTTGAAGATTACATTTACCTGTCCGTTTTCGAGTTTCAACTCGGCATCCAGACGCTGGTTTGCAGCATCGAGCATATCGGTAGTGAGGGCTATGTCGTTGCGATAGCGGGTTTGGATTACCGAATAGTTGCTCTGGGCAAGTTCGAGGCTCTTTTCAAGAGTCTCTATCTCGCGATACGACTCCACATATTTTATGTAGTCGGACTTTGTCGATAGGGTGGTCTGTTCCAGAACCTCGTCGTAACGCTGTTGGGCAAGGGTGGTCGAGATTTTGGCACGCTTGAGTGTGCGCGATGCCTTGTAGAGCGACGAGAGTCGGAAGTTGACACCCAGTCCCACATACCAATAATTGAAATTCTTGTCGATGGTCGGTACCTCGATGGTGATGGGTCCGTCGAAGTGGTTGGCTGCCACCAATGCCACCTTGGGCAGACGCTCCGAGCGGGCAAGTTTCTCGTTTCGTTGGCTCATCTTTATAGCAAGTTCGCCCTGCTTGAGTGGATGTGCCTGCTCTTGGGCAAGCTGCTGCCAATACTCTTCGTTGTCGATTCTCAGCGTCTGCGAGAGCAGTTTCTCGTCGGGTATGATTTCACACTCGGGTTCAAGACCCAAAACGGTCACCAAGTCGGCATTCAGAATACTGATATTGTTCAGTACTCTTGTGCGTTGCAACTCGAGATTCTTCAACCTCAGTTCAAAACGTGTGATGTCGTTCTTGATGGCAAGTCCCTCCTTCTCCTTGGCACTAATCTCGTCAAGTAGTTCCTTGGCAAGAGCTATATTCTCGTCAAAGACCCTGAGAATGTTGCGAAATTTGTAGAGGTCGAGATAGTAGCCTGCGAGCATAAATCTCACCCTCGAGCGTGTGGCATCGAGGTCAACCGAAGCCATATCTCGTTTCAGCTCGGCAAGGGCTATGGCATTGTTGACAGCTCCTCCGCCATAGATGAGCTGTGCTGCTTCCACCGCGAAGTTGTTGCCAAAGTGGGGCATTTCCACTCCCATAGCATTCGTAAAGTCGCGGTCGGTGAGTGTGCCATTACCCAAGTAGCTTGCCGAGAGCGAGAGGTCGATGTCGGGCAGACGACACGTACGTGTCTCGCGAATCGACTCTTCAGCCTCTAAAAGAGCTGTTTGACTGCTGGCAATGGTCTTGCTGTTTTGGTCGGCAAGTGCGAAAATCTCGTCGAGAGTCAGTACTCTCGGCTGACCGACTGCCGATACAATACTGCATAGTGCCGCACATAGCGACACTATGAGTAGTTTAAGGTTACTCATAGCAAAAGTGGTATTAAGTGTTTATTGGATTATTTGTCCTGAATAGACCGAAAAAAGAGATGGTTGCATCCCACTCAGTCCTCCCACGAGGTGCTGACGTTTTTGTGATAGGGGATGTAGATGCAATTGTTTTCTTTGATTCTCTTTTTATTCTCTAATTTTATCATTGTGGTCGAGAAACTTTGTGCTTCTCGCTGCAAATGTAGCTAAAATTTCGCAGAAAAAGGTTCTAATAAGCACAAAAAAAGAGTTGTCCGACTCGTAGTGACGGACAACTCCTTGGCTTGTTGTGAGATGTTTTATGTTGTTATTTCATTCTCACCCAACGATATAACTCCTTAAGGGTGGGTTTCTTACCGTGCATCAGTATTCCCACTCGGTAGATTTTGGCTGCTACCCATATCGTGGCAGCAATGGTCAGATAGAGTATAACGAGCGAGAGTATAGGCTCCCATGTGGGTATGCCTGCCGGAATACGTGCCATCATCACAATTGGCGATGTGAAGGGTATAACCGAGAACCAGAAGGCGAGGGGCGAGTTCGGGTCGTTCATCACCACAAACATCATCATCAGTGCAATGATGATGGGCAACATAATAGGTGTGGTGAGCTGTCCTGCATCGGTAGCATTGTCCACGCTCGCACCAACGGCAGCAAAGAGTGCCGAGTAGAGCAGATATCCGCCTACGAGGAAGAGTACGAGGTAGGCGAAAATCATCGCCATATAACCCATATCGGTAAATGTGGCGAAGAGCTGCATATCAGAGAGCATATCGGGGTCGATGGTTGAAGTGTCGATATTACCACTCTGCAATTGTGCGATTTGTGCTGCCTGCTCGGGCGAGAAAGCCTGCTCCATAATAAATGAGCTACCCACCGAGCCTATGCCGAATATCAGTACACCCCAGATGGCTATCTGAACCACAGCTACGCTGGCTATACCCAAAATCTTGCCCAACATAAGTTGGAAGGGGCGGGCAGAGGTCACCAGCAAATCCAAAACACGCGAGGACTTCTCCTCGATAACCGCCTGCATAACCATCTGTCCGTAGATTATCAGGAACATATAAAGCACAAAGCCCAACACATAGCTGATGGCAAACGAGGCACTCGACGATTGGCTGATATCGCCTCCCTCACCATCGCTGTCGTTTCTGAAACATTGCAGCGTGATGTTGGTCTTGACGCTCTGCATAATCTCGGCAAGGTTCTCAATATTTTGGCGATTGATTTTCTCTTGCTCGATAATCTCCTCGATTTGATGCTCGATACTCTCTTCGAGCATCATCGACGACGATGAATTGGTGTAGAGCTTTAAGTTGTTGTTATTTTCGACAATATCCTCGCCAATCCACAGCACACCAAAACGTGAGCTATCGTTGCGAGCCTCGTCGAGTGGGAGGTCGATGGGGATATAGACAATCTCCTCGTTGCTTTCGAGATTGGGGGCTACTACTCCACTCTGGTCGATAACTCCAATCTCCTTCGTCTCGCCCGACGAATAGAGCATCAAGAGGGTGGGAACTGCCATAAGTGCCACCATCAAAAGCGGAACCAAGATGGTAGTTACGATAAATGTCTTTTTGCGTACACGCTCGTTAAATTCGCGTGCCATTATGATTCTAACCTGACTCATACTTTGCAATGATGTTCTATAAGTTACCACCTACGGCTTTGATAAATATATCGTTCATCGAGGGTATTAGCTCCTCGAATGTCCTCAGCTCAACACTGCGATTGATAATCTCAACCACGCGAGAGATGTCCTCATCTCGCTCGATTTCGAGTGTGAGGGTGTTGTAGTGTGACTGACGTGGCTCAAGCTCAACCTCTCGACATCCATTGCCCATAATCTGAAGGGCCTCTCTGAGTTGCTGCTCCTGACCGCGGTAGCTTACTCTGAAGATGTTGCTGCCGTGTTGGCGACGTATCTCATCGACCTTGCCCGAGAGAATATTGTGCGAACGGTTGATAAGTGTTATGTGGTCGCAAATCTCCTCGACCGAAGCCATGTTGTGGGTCGAGAGGATGACGGTTGTGCCCTTTTGTCGCAGCGATAGAATCTCGTCGCGCAGCAGGTTGGCATTTACGGGGTCGAAACCCGAGAAGGGTTCGTCGAGAATAAGCAATTTAGGCTCATGGAGTGTGGTTACAATGAACTGCACCTTCTGAGCCATACCTTTCGATAGCTCCTCGACCTTCTTGTTCCACCACTCCTCGATACCGAACTTTTCGAACCACACCTTCAGCCGCTTTGTTGCCTCCGAACGCGAAAGACCCTTTAGTCGAGCAAAGAATATTGCCTGCTCGCCCACCTTCATCTTCTTATAAAGACCTCGCTCCTCGGGCAGGTAGCCAATCTTGTACACATCTTCCTGCGTAACCTCCTTGCCCGAGAGCAGAATACGACCCTCGTCGGGTACGGTTATGCGGTTGATGATGCGTATGAGGGTGGTTTTGCCCGCACCATTGGGTCCCAGAAGACCATAAATAGACCCCTCGGGAACACTCAGCGAGACATTATCCAATGCTGTGTGTCCGGAGTAACGTTTGGTTATGTTTTCTACCTGTAACATATCTTCAGACTACAATTTTTCGCCGTAAGCCAAATCGCCGGCATCGCCAATGCCGGGTACTATATAACTCTTCGATGTAAGCTCTTCGTCGAGGGCGGCACACCAAACCGTTGTGGTATCATTTGCCATGTGACGATTTACGTAGTCAACACCCTGCTCCGAGGCAATGACGGCAGCAACGTGAGTATGTTTGGGGTGTCCACACTTTGCACAGAGAGCCTCGTAGGTAAGCACCAGCGACTGACCCGTAGCCAACATCGGGTCAACCAAAAGAAGTGTCTTGCCCTCAAGGTTGCCACACGAGACGTACTCTACCTCGACGGTGAAGGTGTTGTCCTTGTGATTCTTGCGGTAGGCGGCTATGAAGGCATTCTGAGCATCGTCGTAGTAGTTCAAGAAGCCCTGATGGAATGGTAGTCCCGCTCTCAATACGGTGGCTATCACTATATTGTCATCAATAGCCTGTACCTGAGCCTCGCCCAGCGGGGTAGTGACAACTTTGGGCGAGTAGTCAAGTCGGCGCGAAATCTCGTATGCCATAACCTCGCCTATGCGCTCTAAGTTGCGGCGAAAGCGCATCGAGTCGCGCTGTATCTCGCGGTCACGAATCTGCTCCAAAAAGCGGTTGAGCAGTGTGTTCTCTTGGTTAAGAATCTTTACCTCCATATTTTTAAGATTTATGGTTTTATACTTTACTTTTCGCTCTACGGACTAATAGAGGAAGTTGTTGAACGGATATCTGCCGGCGTGAATCTCGCGTACCATACCATAGAGGTCAGAGCGGAATTTTTCGATATTTATCTTCTCCAACGCAGAGAGGAATATGCAAGGTGTGTTGGCCTTGGCAATCCAGCTCTGCTTAAGATCGTCGAGCGAGAGGTTCTCGCGCGTGGGCGGGGTCAAATCGTCCTCATCCTTTTTAATATAGGTATAGGCATCAACCTTGTTGAAGACCAAAAATACGGGTTTCTCGCCTGCGCCGATATCTTGAAGAGTCTGCTTCACTACGGCTATCTGCTCCTCGAACTGAGGGTGCGATATATCGACAACGTGGAGCAAAAGGTCTGCTTCGCGTACCTCGTCGAGTGTAGATTTGAACGACTCTACAAGCTGGGTGGGCAGCTTGCGGATAAAACCGACAGTGTCGGAGAGCAGGAAGGGCAGATTGTCGAATACAACCTTTCTGACCGTCGTGTCGAGTGTGGCGAAGAGCTTATTCTCGGCAAAAACCTCGCTTTTGGATATGAGGTTCATAATGGTCGATTTACCTACATTAGTATAGCCCACCAAGGCTACTCTGACCAACGAGCCACGGTTAGAACGCTGTACTGCCATCTGGCGGTCAATCTTCTTAAGCTCCTCCTTGAGTTTGGTTATGCGACCACGCACAATACGGCGGTCGGTCTCAATCTCTCTCTCGCCGGCACCACCGCGAGTTCCCGTACCACCTCTCTGGCGCTCAAGGTGGGTCCACATACCTGCAAGGCGGGGGAGCATATACTCATAGTTTGCCAGCTGCACCTGTGTCTTGGCGTATGCGGTTTGTGCGCGCAGAAGGAAGATGTCGAGAATCAGGCGTGTGCGGTCCAATAGGCGGCAGGGCATTGCCTGTTCGATATTTCGAGTTTGCGAGGGCGAGAGTTCGTCGTCGAAGATAACAACGTCAATCTCGTTCTCTTTGCAATATACAGATATTTCTTCGAGTTTTCCGGGTCCTACGTATATGCGCGATGAGGGTTGAGGCAGTCGCTGAGTGAAGCGTTTTACGGTCTCGATGTTTGCTGTCTCGGCAAGGAACTCAAGCTCGTCTAAGAACTCGGTTGTCTGATTTGGGTCTTGACCGTCACGAATCACCGCAACAAGTACAGCTCTCTCCTTGCGGTTGTCAATTGTGGGGTATCCCCCCTCCTTCTCTTTAATCTCTTTATTGTTTTCAGCCATATTCGATTGGTTGAACCTATCTACACTTGTTCACAAAAAGTGAAATGTTCAAAAAAAGGGCATCCTGCAAATAGGATACCCTTAGGATTTAGTTTCTAACCACGCCACGCATTAGTTCTGGATACGGAAGTCAACGGGCAGAGTGTACTTCACACGCACAGCCTGATTACGCTGCTTACCGGGCGACCACTTGGGCGACTGGTTCAGAACGCGGATAGCCTCGTCGGAGAGCGAACGGTCGGGCGACTGAAGAACAACGATGTTGGTCAGACGACCATCACGCTCGATAACGAACTGAAGAACTACACGACCCGAGATGCCATTCTCCTGTGCAATCTGGGGATAGCGAACCTTACCCTGAACCCAGTTGCGGAAGTCGTTAAGCGAACCACCTTGGAACGAAGGCATAGTCTCAGCGGTGAGGAACGGCTCGTCGTCCTTAATCTCCTCCTCCTTTACCTCTACGGTCTGGATAATCTCAGTGTCCTCGTCAAACTCGGTAAAGTCAACCTCGGTAGTAATCTTAGTATCGTTCTTCACGATAGAGAGCATATCGGCAATAACCTTCATCTCGGTACGCTTTGGAGCCTCGGGGGGCTTCTGGTCCTGACGGGTAACCTCCATCATCTCCTCCTCAACAACGATAACCTCTTGTTCAACTTGCTCGATGCGGTGCTCCTTAGGGGTGTAAGCAAAGGCAGCAATAACCAATGCAAGCGAAATCACCATACCGATTTCGAGCATCAAACCACGCTTATTCTGCAGGTCTGCTTTGGGTGTTTTTTTAAGTTCCATTATGCTTTAAGTTTAATTGTTCTTCGAATAGTTACACTATACACTGACAAATGTAAGCATTTATTTTCAAAAATGGAGCAGGTCGAGCTAAAAAACTTTAATTTTTTTCTACATTTGTAGTCGAAAACCTAAAATTTCATCCTATGCAGTCACAAAAGATGTTATATGGCAAGAGTCTGGACCAGTTGTCGCAGGTAGTCAAGGAGCTTGGTATGCCTCGATTCACCGCGTCGCAAATTGCTCGTTGGCTCTATCAGCACAGGGTAGCTGATATAGACTCTATGACCGATCTGTCGATTAAGAATCGAGGACTGCTCAAGGAGCAATATTGCGTAGGGTTAACTCCCCCTCAGGCACAATCGACATCGGTCGATGGCACCAAGAAGTATCTCTATCAAACTTCTCAAGGAGCCTATATCGAGTCGGCGTATATACCCGATGGCGATAGAGCTACGCTCTGCGTCTCGTCGCAAGCAGGATGTAGGATGGGCTGCCGCTTTTGTGCTACCGGCAGACAGGGACTTCAACACTCCCTCTCGACTGCCGAGATACTCAATCAGATAGCCTCGTTGCCGGAGTTCGATAAGCTGACCAACCTTGTCTTTATGGGTATGGGCGAGCCGTTGGATAACTTGGATAATGTGTTGGCTGCGCTCGATGTGTTGACCTCGGAGTGGGGCTTCGGCTTCTCGCCCACAAGAATTACCCTCTCTACGGCAGGTGTGTTACCTGCTCTGCGTCGATTCTTGGACGAGTCGAAGGTGCATCTTGCGGTCAGCCTCCACAACCCCTTCCACGAGGAGCGTCAGGAGATTATGCCTATCGAAAAGGCTTGGCATATACGCGATTTTATGGATGTTTTGCGCGAGTACGATTTCACCCATCAGCGACGTGTATCGTTCGAGTATATCCTCCTTAGCGGTATGAACGACTCGCCACGCCACATCAAGGAGCTGTGTCGCCTGCTCGACGGTGTGAAGTGCAGAATAAACCTCATACGCTTCCATAAGATACCCTCGTCACCCTATTTCTCGCCTCCGATGGAGCAGATGATAAAATTTCGCGATACGCTGACAGCCAAGGGCATACAGACCACCATACGTGCGTCGCGAGGCGAGGATATACAGGCGGCTTGCGGTCTGCTCTCGACCATAAAGAAGAATCAGCAGAGCGAGAACCAATAGCCCTTCAGTATTAAAATTTGTAGTACATAATTTCGTAGTCGGATTAAGATATGCACACGCTAATTACTAAATATTTCCCTGATTTAACAAAGCGTCAGAAGGAGCAGATAGCTCAACTTGGAGAGCTTTATGCCGATTGGAACTCGAAGATAAATGTCATCTCGCGCAAGGATATGGACCAATTCTATCTTCGCCACGTTCTTCACTCGCTCTCGATAGCTAAGGTCTGCCGCTTTGAGAGTGGCGCAAAGATTCTCGATGTGGGTTGTGGCGGAGGTTTCCCTTCCATCCCGCTTGCCATACTTTTTCCGGAGGTTGAGTTTACCTCGGCTGACTCCATCGGCAAGAAGATAAAGGTAGTAGAGGGTGTGGCTGACTCCTTGCAACTGAAGAATGTAAAGCCTCATTGGGGCAGAGTCGAAGAACTTAAATCTTCCTACGACTATGTTATCTCGCGTGCCGTTACCGAGATGCCGCAGTTCGTTAAGTGGATATGGAATAAAATAGGCAAGGGTCAGCGCGGAACATTGCCCAATGGTATTCTCTATTTGAAAGGTGGGGAGTTGGCAGAGGAGCTTGCCGCAACTCGTATGAAGTGGGATTTATACTCTATATCCGACCATTTCGACGAGGAGTTTTTCCAGACTAAATATGTGGTTTACACCCCCAAGAAATAGCAAACCCTTTAACAAAAAAGAAGCTGTCCTTTCGGGCAGCTTCTTTTTTGTTAGAAGAATCTTATTCGACAACTTCAATTATCTAACTTGGAAACCCTCGTCAGCACGCATAGGCATAGGCTGGTTGTAGTAGCCACTCTCCAGACGCTCCTTAATCGAACGGAATACGCCGAGTGTGTACTCTACATCCTCCATGGTGTGGGCTGCGGTGGGGATAACACGCAGAATCATCTCGCCCTTCGGGATTACGGGGTAAACCACAATCGAGCAGAAGAGCTTGTGGTTCTCGCGAAGGTCAACAACGAGGTTGGTAGCCTCCTCAACCGAACCCTTCATGAATACGGGGGTTACAGGGGTGTTGGTAACACCAATATCGAAACCACTCTCCTTCAGACCACTCTGCAGAGCATTGGTAATCTCCCAAAGCTTCTCCTGCAACTCGGGACGGTTGCGGATAATCTCAAGACGCTTCAATGCTCCGATAACCATCGGCATAGGCAGCGACTTGGCGTAGAGCTGCGAACGCATATTGTAGCGGAAGAGGTTGATCAGCCAACGAGGACCAGCAACGAATGCACCGATGCCTGCCATCGACTTAGCGAAGGTGTTGAACAATACGTCAATACCATCGGTTACGCCGAAGTGTGCAGCTGTACCACGACCACCGGGGCCCATAGTACCGAAGCCGTGAGCATCGTCAACCAAGAGGCGGAAGTTGAACTCCTTCTTCAAGGCAACAATCTCGTCGAGCTTACCCATATCGCCCTTCATACCGAATACACCCTCGGTGATGACCAATACACCACCTCTCTGCTGCTCAGCCAACTCGGTAGCGTGCTTGAGCTGCAGACGCAACGACTCGATGTCGTTGTGGCCAAAGACGAAACGCTTACCGTTGTGCATACGCAGACCATCGATGATGCAAGCGTGAGCCTCAGCGTCGTAAACAACTACGTCGCGGTGGGTGAGCAGACAGTCGATAATCGAGAGCATACCCTGATAACCGAAGTTCAAAAGGAATGCATCCTGCTTGCCAACAAACTCAGCAAGCTCGCGCTCGAGCTGCTCGTGATACTTGGTCTGACCACTCATCATACGAGCACCCATAGGATAAGCCATACCAAACTCGGCGGCACCCTTAGCGTCAGCCTCTCTTACCTCGGGCATATTTGCCAAACCCAGATAATTGTTCAAGCTCCAGTTCAGAACCTTCTGACCACGGAACGTCATATGAGGACCCAGCTCGCCCTCAAGTTTGGGGAATGCGAAATAGCCGTGAGCATAGGCCATATACTGACCAATAGGACCACCGGCGTTCTTCTCTAAACGATCAAAAATATCAACCATTTTCTTATATTTTAAGTTTAAGTTATTGATTCGCTTTTGGTCACCTCTCTCGGGCGGTTATTGCAACTGCGAAAGAGTTCGTACACCATAATTCACACAAAGATACACAACTTTTTCTAAAGTGACTCCTTTTTTTGCAATTTTATGATTCAAGCCCCGAAAAATTCCCTATATTTGCGTTATGACTTCACTCTATTCAGATATTATCTTCGGTCCTGTGCGCTCAAGGCGTTTGGGACTATCGTTGGGCGTAAACCTATTGCCCACAACGTCGAAGCTATGCTCCTTCGACTGCATCTATTGTGAGTGCGGCTGGAACAGCGAACACCCCGGTCAGCGCAGATTCAACTCTCGTGAAGATGTCGAGCGACTCCTTGCCCAGACTCTTCAGCGTATGGTCAGCGAGGGCAATCCCCCTGATGTGATAACCTTTGCCGGAAATGGCGAGCCTACGCTCCACCCCGAGTTTGAGAGCATCATCACCTCGACCTTGCGCCTGCGCGACGAGTATTGCCCCTCGGCTAAGGTCTCGGTGCTGAGTAATGCTACGCAGCTCCATCGCCCCGACGTCTGTCGAGCGCTTTGCAGAGTTGATAACAATATCCTGAAACTCGACTCGGCATTCGACCGTACCGTAAAGCTGATGAACAACCCCCAGAGTAGCAGCTACTCGGTTGAGGGTGTTGTCGAGCAGCTATGCTCCTTCGAGGGAAATCTGATTGTGCAGACAATGTTCCTCAGAGGAGAGTATCAGGGTGAGAGAGTTGATAATACCACCCCCGAAGAGGTTGACGCATGGCTCAAACTCATTGAACGCATCCGTCCCAGACAGGTGATGGTCTATTCGCTCGACCGCGATACCCCTTGTCAGACTCTCGAAAAGGTTAGCCGTGAAGAGTTGCAACAGATAGCTCAAAAGGTTGAGGCTTTGGGTATTCCTTGCCCGGTGGCGGGATAACATAAAGAATGGTCTGGCTAAAAACTTGTTAGCCAGACCATTCTTTATGTTATATATTCTCTAAAGGTGCTTATATACGAAATTACACTTAAGGGAACAATGTTCGCTTCGGACTGCTGCCAA
>CAZFQU010000047.1:0-15757 GCA_964521245.1 uncultured Alistipes sp.
TAGTTTTCAACTTCCTTTTTTATTTTTTTCGAAATTATTTAGGACAATATTGATTTCAGACCAATAAATAGGAATATTAGTAAAAAAGAACAGCGCGAGCTAATGGCGACTACTGACGACGCTTAGGCGCACGCCACAGATAAATCTTCGATTCAGTACCCTCTCTGAGTCGCTGAATATTCTTGCGGTGGGTCAGAATCAACAATATGGCTATTACGAATGAGAAGACCACAAAGGGCATAGAGTCGGGCAAAGCCTGCATAACTTTGGGCGATACAAGAGTAAAGACGGGCAGCGACAGACCTGCAAGCATCGACGAGAGCGACACATAGTGGGTGACCATAAAGACCAAAATCCACACACCGAAGCAGAGCAGAACAAGCGGAGCATTGATACCCATAACGGCACCCACCAATGTTGCTACGCCCTTACCTCCACGGAAACCGGCAAAGATGGGGAAGATATGACCCAAGACTACGGCAAGCACTGCACCTATTCTTAACATATAGAACCAAAATTCGTTCTCGCCGCCGGCAAATACCTCGTCATATTTCATAAGGTCGAGAATCGTGACACCGACAAAACCTTTCAGCACATCGAGCGCAAAGACAGGCAGTGCAGCTCTCTTACCCAAAACTCGGAGCATATTGGTCGTACCGGCATTCTTCGAACCATGTTCGCGAATATCGACACCGTAATATTTTTTACCAATCCATACAGCCGAAGGAATAGAACCCAAAAGATAAGCAATAATCAACAGAGTTGCGATGCAATAGTAGGTGATAATCATAATTGTCTGGTTTTAAGTGTTTTAGGTTACCTTGAGGGAAATTTCACACATTCAAAGCCACCCTTAATTTTGCGCCACATCAAGCGGCTTATCGAAAACAAAGATATGTAAAAATTGGCAAAACTCCAAACTTCCGACTCTTACACCACAACGACTCACACACAAACAGAGGGAAAGTAATTTCAATCTAAAAGACAAACCGCCAACTCGAAACAAAATACATCACCTCACGCTTTCGACACGAAAACCAAGTTGCTGCATAATTCGATAAGAAATAATTAAATAAGCGAATGTGAGTAGCATAGATTATGGTTATGTCGAAGAATTTTCATATATTTGCGTGCCTAAAATTATAGAAATCTAAAAAACTGCTAATATTTATATGAAAGAGAGATTGTTAAAGGCTCTTGAGCCGGCTAAACAGTGGTCGTGGTGGAAAGAGTGGATTCTGATTTTTGTGGGCTGTGCCATTATGGGTACAGGCTTTGTGTTCTTCGTTAACCCCTACAACTTTGTGCCGGGTGGAATTTACGGTTTGGGTATCGTTCTGCACAACATCTTCCCCTCGATTCAGGTAGGTACGTTTGGTTATATGTTCGACGTGCCTCTGATGATTACGGCAATTCTCATATTTGGCGGACAGTTTGGTGCGCGTACAGTGGCTGCTGCGCTCTTCACACCGGGTTATATGAACCTCTTAACGCGCTTGGTTTATCCCGACCAAGCAGCTGTCGAGTCGTTGGACCCCGCACTGCTGCTGGGTGGTAACCTCGACCTGTCGAACGACCTGCTGCTGACTGCTCTTATCGGTGCGCTTGTCATCGGTTTGGGTCAGGGTCTGGTGGTACGCCAGCAGGCAACTACGGGCGGTACGGATATTATCGGTATGCTGATGCAGAAGTTCTTGGGCATCAAGTTCTCGACGGGTATTCTGTTGGCTGATGGCGCGGTGGTACTTTCGGGTCTGGTGGTTATCGGCTTCGGAGTAGGTCTTGAGGGCGAGGCTCAGGGTGGATGGGTACTTACACTCTACTCGCTGCTTAACATTTTCCTCTGCTCGAGAGTTGTGGCACGTGTGCTGGATGGTGCATCATACGACAAACTGATATTTATCAACAGCCGTGACCACCACGAGGAGTATAAGCACTTTATTATCGACGAGCTGAACCGTTCGGCAACCTATATCAAGGCTCACGGTATGTACACCGGCAAGGAGCGCGAGATGATTTTCTTGGTCGTAAGTCGCAAGGAGGTACGCGCCGTGCAGCACAAGATACGCGAAATTGACCCGGGAGCATTTGTTGTTGTGACCGATGCTTACGACACATTTGGCGAGGGATTCAAGCCCCTGCCTTCGCCCGAGGAGCTTAAGGCGGAGTAAAGGGTTGCTCGGGCTGCCTATATAAAGCTACCATTATAAAAATTTATGCTGATGACTAATACACCTACTATAAACACACTGCGCCCCTTGACGGGTGAGGGCAAACGACTCTTTATCGAGACCTACGGTTGCCAGATGAATGTTGGCGACTCGGAGATTGTACTCTCCATATTGCAAGGCGAGGGCTATCGCTACACCGAGCAGATTGAGGAGGCTGATGTGATACTGATTAACACCTGCTCAATCAGAGATAATGCCGAGCAGCGTATATGGGGACGATTGAGCGAGATGCGTCGTCTGAGAAGGGCTAAGCCTACGCTCAAGATTGGCATCATAGGCTGTATGGCCGAGCGACTCAAGGAGAAGCTCACCGAGGGTCGTGATGCTGTGGATATTGTTGCGGGACCCGACGCCTATCGCGACCTGCCACTGCTTCTGAGAGAGGCTGAGGCGGGAGGTTGCGGTGTGAATACCCAACTCTCGAAGGAGGAGACCTATGCCGAGATTCCGCCCGTGAGGTTGGATAAGAACGGCGTGAGTGGCTTTATCGCCATTATGCGAGGTTGTAACAACTACTGCTCCTACTGTGTGGTGCCTTACACCCGAGGTATCGAGCGTAGTCGTGACCCTCAGACCATTGTGGCTGAGGCTGAGGAGCTGCTCAAGAATGGCTACCGCGAGGTGACACTGCTGGGTCAGAATGTCAACTCCTATCGTTACGAGGATGTGACCTTCCCCGAGCTTATGCGTCGTGTGGCTGCCATATCTCCCCTGCTGAGAGTGCGATTCGCCACGTCACACCCCAAAGATATCAGCGACGAGCTGTTGGAGGTGATGGCGCAGCACAGCAATATCTGCCGAGCTATACACCTGCCCGCACAGTCAGGCTCGACGGCAATGCTCAAGCGTATGAATCGTAAATATACGCGTGAGTGGTACTTGGAGCGAGTGGCTGCCATTCGTCGTTATATGCCCGATTGTGCCATCACCACCGACCTTATAGCAGGCTTCTCGCAGGAGAGCGAAGAGGAGCATCAGCAGACTCTGTCATTGATGCGTGAGGTGGGCTACGACTTTGCCTATATGTTTGCCTATTCGGAGCGTCCCGGCACGTTTGCTCAAAAGCACTTGGGCGACGATGTGCCTCAGGAGGTGAAGCTCAGACGACTCAAAGAGATTATCGACCTTCAGAACGAGTTGGGCTACCAGAGCAATAAGCGCGATGTGGGCAAGGAGTTTGAGATTTTGGTCGAGGGTACTTCGCGCAAGCGCAAGGACCAGCTCTACGGCAGAAACTCTCAGAACAAAGTTATCGTATTCGACCTCGAGCCTGAGATTAAGGTGGGCGACTATGTGTGGGTCAAGGTTAAGGACTGCACACCCGCTACCCTCTTGGGCGAGAGAATAATAAAAGAATAAGGTTACGCGATGCGATTCGACGAGGTAGATTTACACGACGATATACTCGATGCCCTGTGGGATATGCACTTCGAGGAGATGACTCCGGTGCAGGAGGCTACCATCCCCCCGATTCTCGAGGGGCGCGATGTGATAGGTTGTGCCCAGACCGGAACGGGTAAGACGGCTGCCTACACGCTGCCCCTGTTGGACCACCTTATGCGCGAGGGAAATCCCGACAACAGAGTCTTGTCGGTTATCATCGTGCCTACACGCGAACTTGCACAGCAGATTGACCAGCAGATGCAGGGCTTCTCGTACTATGCCCCCATATCGACCACCGTTGTTTATGGTGGTGGCGACGGCAAGGGCTGGGAGGCTCAAAAGCAGGGATTGCTGCGAGGCGCCGACGTGGTGATTGCTACACCCGGACGTATGATTTCGCACCTGCAAAACAGCGGTATTGAGCTTGGAGGAGTGAAGTATTTGGTACTCGACGAGGCTGACCGTATGCTCGATATGGGTTTCTTCGACGATATAATGACCATCATCAAGAAGATGCCAAAGGAGCGTCAGACACTGCTATTCTCGGCTACCCTACCGCCCAAAATCCGCGAGTTGGCTCGTCAGATACTGCACAACCCCGCAGAGATAAACATCGCCATATCGAAGCCCAATGAGGCTATCGAGCAGTCGGCATACGTCTGCTACGAGACTCAGAAGATGGGTATTGTTCGCCATCTGTTCGAGGGCAAGGAGGTGGAGTCAAAGACCATCATCTTCTCGTCGTCGAAACAGAAGGTCAAGGAGTTGGCACACACCCTGAAGCGTATGAAGTTCCGTGCAGCAGCTATGCACTCCGACCTTGAGCAGTCGCAGCGCGAGGAGGTGATGCTCGACTTCAAGAGTGGCAAGATTGACCTGCTGGTGGCTACCGACATTGTGGCACGAGGCATAGATATCGAGGATATAGGCACGGTGATTAACTACGATGTGCCTCACGACCCCGAGGATTATATCCACCGCATAGGTCGTACGGCTCGCGCAAGTGCTACGGGACGTGCCATAACCTTCATAAGCGAGCAGGAGCAGGGGAAGTTCCACTCCATAGAGCGATTCATAGAGCGCGAAGTGGTGAAGGCTCCGCTACCTGAGGAGTTGGGCGAAGCACCTAAGTATGCCCCGAAGGAAGAGGGCAAACATCGCCGTCAAGGCAGGGGCAGAGGGGGTCATCACAAGCCCCGCCACGGCTCATCCTCCCACAAGAACAGAGGTGGTGAGCAGACACCCAAGGGTCAAGGCGAGAGCCACCAAAAGAGCAGAAAACCACGATTCGGAGGGCGTAAAGGTAGGGGTAACACAGAAAAAAAAGATTAGCAATCAAATGCTAATCTTTTTTTGTTTATGCTTAATTATCTCTGTTTCTTTATTGTAATATCTGTCTGAGTGCCTCGATGTTAGATGCCGAGGCTGCCTTCTTACCCTCGGGAGTGTAAAGCTCGTCGAGACGGTCACGATAACGCTCCTCGACCTTGGAGCGCATAACCTTCATCGTACTATTGACCAAACCATTCTGCTCGGTGAAAGGCTCCGAGACGACAGCTATTGCCGAGGGGAGCCAACGGTCGGGGAACTCACCACCCTTCGAGATGCGGAAAGAGTCAATCTCGGAGAGGATGTTCTGGGCAAGCGTGCCGAGAGCCTTATCATCTGTAGGGTCAACGCCCATCGACTTCAGAGCCTCGCGGTTGGGTACGACGATAGCTGTGGTGTAGGGGCACTGGTTGTTGTAGATATCAATCTGCGAGATGAGGGGCGAGGTGACAATAGCCTCCTCCATACCCTCGGGGCTATACTTCTCGCCATCTGCCGAGATAAGCAGACTCTTGAAGCGACCCAAGACATAGAGGAAATTATCCTCGGTCATATAACCCATATCTCCTGTGTGAAGCCAGCCATCGCGAATGGTGTCGGCAGTGGCAGTGGGATTTTTCCAATAGCCTGCCATAACATTCTCGCCACGGATAACAATCTCACCCTTCTCGCCAACGGGTAGCTCCTTGCCCTCGTCATCGAGGATGCGGATATCGAGGGGCTGCACAAGCATACCCGACGAGCTAAAGCGATGCTCGCCCGGGCGGTTGGCATTGGTCGAGATAACGGGTGTAGCCTCCGAAAGACCATAGCCTTGGAACATAGGGATACCTATGGCGTAGAAGAATCGCTGAAGCTCGCTATCCAAGAGCGCACCTCCACCAACGAAGAACTGCAAGTCGCCACCAAATGCCTGACGCACCTTAGAGTAGAGAATCTTGTCGAACAGAGCTACAAGGGGCTTGAGCAGACATCTCCACCCCTTACCCTTCGAGTAGCCATCGAGGTTATAGGCATAGGAAGTGCGAAGCGCAAGGCGGAACAGACGCTCGGTGGTCTTACCCTTCTGATGTATTGAGCTTTCGATGCTCTTTCTGAAGTTCTTGGCAAGTGCAGGCACCGAGAGCAGGAAGTGGGGCTTGACCTCACGAATGTTGATGGGGATATTCTTCAGGGTCTCCATAGGGGTACGACCCACCTGTGTTGTGGCAACCGTAGCTCCACACTCAATCATAATGTAGAAGCCTACCACGTGGGCAAAGCAGTGGTCCAAAGGCAGGATGATGAGCGTACGCCAAGTGGAGGGGATAGACATACGCGTAAGCGACTGCTCGACATTGGCGGTATAGTTGCGGTGAGTGAGGATTACACCCTTAGGGTCGGCAGTGGTACCGGAGGTGTAGGTGATGGTGGCATAGTCGTCGTTTTGGATTGCACGACCTATTGCCAAGAACTCCTCACGATGCTCCCTGAGATACTCCTCACCTGCTGTTTTAAGCTCCTTGAGGGTCATCTCGCCCGCAAGAAGTTCCACATCATCAAAGACCACTACACGCTCCACAAGGGGCAATTTCTCGCGTATGCGACGGATTTTGGAAAGCTGCTGCTTCGATACGAAGATGAGCTTAACCTCGGCGTGCTGAAGGCGGAAAAGCAGGTCGTAGTCCTCCTCCAACTTGATGGAGAGGGGTACGCTGATGGCTCCAGCATAGAGCAATCCCAGCTCCGAGCAAATCCAATCGTTTCGTCCCTCGGAGAGTATCGAGATACAATCTTTGGGCTTGATGCCTAATGAGACAAGTCCTGCGCCAATCTTAAGCACATGGTCATAGGTCTGAGCATAGGTTGTGGGCTCGAACTTATCGGCAGTCTTCTCCAAGAGGAAGGTCTTGGAGCCATATTTCTTAACCGAGCCTTCGAAAAGGTCAATCAGTGTCTTCTTCATTTTATCTGTTTTGTGGGGGTGAATAGTTAAACTCTCTCTTCGTCGCAACTAATCCATCTTCAGCACTGCGAGGAATGCCGATTGGGGTACCTGTACCGAACCAATCTGACGCATACGTTTCTTACCTGCCTTCTGTTTCTCCAAAAGCTTACGCTTACGCGAGATATCGCCACCATAACACTTAGCCGTCACATCCTTACGAACAGCCTTTACCGTCTCACGAGCGATAATCTTGGCACCGATAGCCGCCTGAATAGCAATATCGAACTGCTGACGCGGGATTAGCTCCTTGAGTTTTTCGCACATCTTGCGTCCGAAGTCGTAGGCGTGGTCGGCATAGATAAGCGACGAGAGGGCATCCACAGGCTCGCCGTTGAGCAGAATATCGAGCTTGGCGAGCTTCGATGGCTGATAGCCCGTACGGTGGTAGTCGAACGAGGCATAGCCCTTGGAGATGGACTTGAGCTTGTCGTAGAAGTCGAAGACAATCTCCGAGAGGGGCATTTCGAAGTTAATCTCCACGCGGTCCTGAGTGATGAAGTTTTGGTTCTTCATAACTCCACGCTTGTCGATACAGAGCTTGATGACGTTGCCCAAAAAGTCGGTGCGGGTGATGACCTGAGCCAAGATGTAAGGCTCCTCGATTTTTGCCACCTTGGTAATTTCGGGAAGTCCCGAGGGGTTATGCACCTCAAGCTCCTCGCCATTGGTGGTGGTGATGCGATACGAGACGTTGGGTACGGTGGTGATGACATCCATATCGAACTCACGATACAGACGCTCCTGAATAATCTCCATGTGGAGCAGACCCAAGAAACCACATCTGAAGCCGAAGCCCAGAGCCAACGACGACTCAGGCTCGAAGGTCAGCGACGCATCGTTGAGCTGGAGCTTCTCGAGCGAAGCACGCAAATCCTCATATTGGTCGGCCTCGACGGGATAGACACCCGCAAAGACCATAGGCTTAACATCCTCGAAGCCTGCGATAGCCTCGTCAGAAGGGTTGGCTACCGAGGTGATGGTGTCGCCCACCTTGACGTCGGCAGAGTTCTTGATACCCGAACATATATAACCCACGTCGCCTGCCTTAATCTCGCCCTTGGGCTGCATCTTGAGCTTCAGCACACCAATCTCGTCGGCATCATACTCCGAACCCGTATTGATAAACTTGACGTGTTCGCCCTTCTTAATCGTGCCGTTGAAGACTCTGAAGTAGGCGATAATTCCGCGATAGGGGTTGAACACCGAGTCGAAGATAAGTGCCTGCAAGGGGGCATTCTCGTCGCCCTTGGGGGCAGGTACACGCTCAACGATAGCCTCAAGCACCTGCTCCACGCCCAAGCCTGTCTTACCCGAAGCAAGCAGGATATCCTCATCCTTACAGCCTATGAGGTCGATAATCTGGTCCTTAACCTCGTCAATCATTGCCGACTCCATATCCACCTTATTCAGCACGGGGATAATCTCAAGGTCGTTACCCAAAGCCAAGTAGAGGTTTGAGATGGTCTGAGCCTGAATACCCTGCGAGGCATCGACAACCAGCAGTGCGCCCTCACACGAAGCAATAGCACGCGAAACCTCGTAAGAGAAGTCAACGTGTCCCGGGGTGTCGATAAGGTTGAGAGTATAGTTCTCGCCATTCTTAGCTTTATACTCCATCTGTATAGCGTGGCTCTTGATGGTGATACCCTTCTCTCGCTCGAGGTCCATATCGTCCAAAACCTGCGACTGCATCTCGCGCTGAGCAAGCGTATTGGTCTTCTCCAGCAGACGGTCGGCAAGGGTACTCTTACCGTGGTCGATGTGGGCAATAATACAGAAATTACGAATGTTCTTCATCAATATATCTCGTTTTTACTTTATAAACATAGGTATAGCGTGCAAAGATACTAAAAAAAAGTCATCTGCACACTCCTTCGGCTATCAAAGTGCAGATATAGCCGCTATTGAGCCTCCACACTACCGAGCAAAGGCATCCAATGCGTGGGTTGGGCGGTTATTGGCAAAGGCTCCGAGAGTATAGCCGCCATTATAGCCCGCAGGTGCCTCAGGCTCCCAATAGAAGAGTCCCTCGCAGCAACCCGACGCCTCCAAGTTTTGGAGCATATAGCTCAGAAAATCGTAGCACTCATTGGGGCTATCCCACGGCATACCGACCTCACAGATTATGAGGCGTTTACCATATCTCTGCCACAGCTTCGATACATTCTCCACACACTGATGGGCTTTGGTGGTCCAATCCACCGAGGGATAGAGCGACATTCCTATCATATCGTACTTTGCCGAGTGTTTCTCGAGCAGGTCGAAAAGCCAATGATAGAGTTCCAAATCGTAGCCGTTGGGCAGGTGTACGACAACCTTTGCCGAGGGGTATATCTCCTTGACCGATTCGTAGCCCGCACTTGTCAGCGCTGCGTAGTTCTGGGGCGAGGCATCACAGCGACCTATCTCCCAGAGCATACCGTTCGAGGTTTCGTTGCCCACCTGCACCCACTCTACCTCCACACCGCGCTCCTTGAGCGAGGAGAGTACATCGCGCGTATGCCTCTTCAGCTCAGTCGAGAGGCTCTGCACGCTCCCACTGTCCCACCCCTCGGGCGGGGTTTGCTTGCCGGGGTCTGCCCACCAATCGCCATAATGGAAGTCAACCATCAATCTGAGTCCCAACTTCTTGGCTCTGAGTGCCTTCTCGATAGTATCGTCCTTACCGCACCAGCCATCTTCGGGGTTGACACACACCCTTAGGCGCACAGCATCCATACCCAACGAGCGCATAATGGCAAAAGGCTCCGAGGGGTTGTTATCCTTGTCGTAGAACTTATAGCCCTCACTCTCGAGTTGGGTGGTCCAACTAAGGTCGGCTCCGCGAGCAAACCCTGTCGAGGGGGCAGGTTGCTCGGGCTCCACACCACCAACCACCTTTTGCTCACCTTCGGAGCTGCAAGCCAAGCACAAGAGAGCAAGCGCACATAACAGAAATCTCTTCATACGTTATAAATCATTTGAACCCAAATAGAGGAATATCATACCCACCACAAGCAGCAGAAGGTCCAACGCCTTTGCCCGAAGATTCTTCTCCCTCAGCACGACGGCTCCCAACACAAACGACACCACAACCGACGAGCGACGAGCAATCGAGACCACCGATATCATAGCCTCGGGGTCGGAGAGTGCCTTAAGGTATGCCACATCGGCAAGCGAGAGGAAGATGGAGATGAGGGGTATTGCCCAGCTCCAACGAAAGGCTCTTGCGGTGCCATCGCCCCTTTGCCACAGCGCAAGGCAGATAAGGCTCATAAGCAACAGCTGATAGAGGTTATACCAGCTCTGCACGAAGATTGGGTTGAGCGAGTGCATAATAAAGCGGTCGTAGAGTCCGCTCACAGCACCCATAACCGCCGAGAGGGCAACGAGGAGTATCCACCTGTTGTGGGCAAAGTTTATACCCTCCTTGCGAGAAGCCCTGCTGAGCAGAAATACCGACACAAAGGAGAGTAGCACACCCACCCACTGCTCGGGGTTGAGTCTTTCGCCAAAGAGAAGCATAGCACCCAAAAGCACCAATACGGGGCGCGTAGCATTTATAGGACCGACAATAGTCAGTGGCAGATGTTTGAGTCCGTAGTAGCCCAGAAGCCACGACGAGAGGACTATAACCGCCTTGACCATAACCAACAGATGGGCACGGATATCGCCCACAGCGGAGGTGTAGATGCCCCCTTCCGCAAACCAGCCCAAGCCCAGCTGAGCATCGAGCAGCGAGGGCAGGAACAGAAGTGTCGAGAAGAGCGTATTGAGCCACAAGACCTTCGGCACATCGTTATCTCTGAGTGCCTGTTTCTTGGTCAGGTCATAGACTCCGAGAAGTGCTGCCGACACAAATGCCAATGAGAGCCACATTGCCTTAATCGCTACTTAAAGTGATGAATGAGCAGATGGGCTATAACAAACAGAGCCAGAGAAAGTGACGCCAAGCCATTGAGCGTACCGAAAGCTATGCCGATATTACGTTGGCGGGTGGGGGTGACCAAGATGTGTTCGAGCAGAAGGATTGCCGTAAAGAGGGCGCAACCTATCCACAGCAGCCACCCTTGAGGGCAGTAGGAGGCAAACCACACAAGCGAGGCTATGCTCACCACGTGGAGCATAGCACTGACCACCAATGCTCCCCGTGCCGAGAGTTTGGCGGGGATGGAGTGCAGACCCCGCTCCCTATCGAACTCGGCATCTTGCAGGGCATAGATAATATCGAAGCCCGAACACCACGTCAGCACCACCAGCGAGAGTATGCACGCAGGAAGCGACAAGCCACCCGTTGTGGCGATATAGGCTGCCGAAGGGGCTATGCCGAGCGAAAGACCAAGCACAAGGTGGCAAGCCCACGTGAAACGTTTGGTGAGGCTATAAAGCATCACTACGCCCAAAGCCACGGGCGAGAGCAGAGCCGTAAGGGGGTTGATGGTCGAGGCTACAACAACAAAGCCCACGCCGTTCAGAACCACAAACCACAGAGCCTCCTTTGACGACACCCTGCCCGAGGGTATATCTCTGTCCGAGGTGCGTGGATTCTCACTATCGATATCTCTGTCTGCCCAGCGGTTGAACGCCATAGCCACATTGCGGGCAAGGACCATACAAGCCACAACCTGCAAGAGCAACACCCACACACTACCCTCGACCTCGAAGCCTCGCTCCCACAGAGCATAACAAAATGCCGTGAGAGCAAAGGGGAGGGCGAAAATCGTATGGGCAAACTTAACCAGAGATAAATATTTCGTTATTTTGGTCATTTATCTGCTGAACCTAATTACTTTATATGCAAGGCATTGCAGAGCGTTATGCACGCCCTGCTTTGCCTGATTCCTGCTAAACCCTATTCTATCCGCGAACTACGGCTGCGCACCTGAGCTCCAACTGACGCTGGATATTGCCCATAACCTTCTCGATGGTCTTATCGTCGAGGGTACGGCTCTTATCCTCAAGCACGAAGCTCAGTGCATAGCTCTTCTTACCCTCAGGGAGCTTATCGCCCTCATAGACGTCGAACAGTGCCACACTCTTGAGCAGTTTACGCTCTGCCTGAAGGGCTGCCTCGCGCAGCTGAGCGAAGGTCATATCTCTATCGACCAGCAGTGCAAGGTCGCGCTTAACCTCGGGGAACTTCGACAGCTCCTGAGCCTGAATACGATGTTTCTTGGTGGTCTTGACAAGCATATCGAAATCAATCTCGACGATATAGACGTTCTGCTTGATATCGAACTTCTTGAGCAGCTTACGGCTCACCGAGCCAATCTCTGCCAAACACTTATTACCCTGCATAAGACGCAACGCCTCGCCAAAGAGGTCGCTCTCGGAGGGCTCTGCCTTGAGGGAGTAGATATCGATATTGAAGCGACGCAACACCTTCTCCAACATACCGCGCAGCGTATAGTAGCTCGACTGCGAAGCCTTACCGAGCCACGAGGTGGGGCTGTCGTTGCCCGTAACACCTATACAGAGGCGATAGCTCTCGCTATATCGTGCAAGGGGCTTCTCCTCCGAGGTCTGCTCCTTAGAGGGGTTATAGTAGTAGCAGTTACCCGCCTCGTAGAGCTTAAGGTCTGTTTGGCGGTGGTTGATATTAAGCTCCACAGCCTCCAACATATTGAAAACCAAAGTCTGACGCAGCACATTGAGGTCTGCCGAGAGGGGATTCAGAATTTTCACCGAATTGCCAATCGGGTAGCTTGCAAGCTCTTCGTAGTATGCACCCTTGGTCAGGGAGTTGGACATAATCTCGGTATAGCCGTTAGCGGTCAGGAAGTCGGCTACCATATTCATCAGCTTCGTCTTATCGGGGCGGGGAGCATAGGAGAGTGTGGAGTGTACAGCCTCGGGAATCTCGATATTGTTATAGCCGTAGATACGCAGGATATCCTCCACGAGGTCAGCCTCGCGCTGCACATCGACCCTGTAAGGGGGTACAGCCACTGCCCACTCGGAGCCATTCTCAGACTCAATCTCCACCTCCAAAGCCTTGAGTATGGTGCGGATGGTCTGCTCCCCGATACGCTTGCCGATGAGCGAATAGACTCTCTCGAGGTTGATGGTGAACCTAAAGTGCTGGGCAGGCGAGGGGTTGAGGTCGATAACCTCGCTCGAAATCTCACCTCCTGCAAGCTCCTTCATCAGCAGGGCTGCACGCTTCAGAGCGTAGAGCTGCAGATTGGGGTCCACACCGCGCTCGAAACGGAACGAGGAGTCGGTGTTAAGACCGAAACGCTTAGCGGTCTTTCTCACCCACACGGGGTTGAAATATGCACTCTCGATAAAGACATTGGTCGTCGAGTCGCTGATACCCGAATCCAAACCGCCAAAAACTCCCGCAATACACATAGGACGCTGAGCCGAGCAAATCATAAGGTCTGCCTGCGTGAGCTTGCGCTCCACACCGTCGAGTGTCACAAACTCCTCGCCATCCTTTGCCTCGCGCACCACAATCTCACCGCCCTCAATCTTATCGGCATCGAAAGCGTGGAGGGGCTGACCCATCTCGAAGAGTACGTAGTTGGTGATATCGACAAGGTTGTTCTTAGGGTTGATGCCCGCAGCACGCAGTCTGTTCTGCATCCACTCGGGCGAGGGAGCTATCTTACAACCCTTGACCGTAACACCCGCATAGCGAGGTGCTGCCTGAGCGTTCTCTACCCTGACCTTAATCTCCAAATCGTGGTTATCGACCTTGAACTCCTCCACCGAGGGCATCTTCAGCTCCACATCCTTGCCTTGAGACTTAAGGTAAGCAACCAAGTCGCGTGCTACGCCTATGTGCGAAGCTGCATCCACACGATTGGGCGTGAGACCAATCTCGATGAGGTAGTCATCCTCGATTTTAAGATACTCCTTAGCCGACATACCTGCCTGAGCCTCCTGAGGCAACTCCATAATACCCTCGTGGCTTGTGCCTATGCCCAGCTCATCCTCGGCACAGAGCATACCCAGCGACTCAACACCGCGAATCTTGCTGCGCTTGATTTTGAACTCCTCGTCGCCACCATTGGGATAGAGTACCGAACCTACGGTGGCACACATAACCTTCAAGCCCTTACGGCAGTTGGCAGCACCACACACAATCTGCAAGGGAGCCTCGCCACCCACATCGACCTTGGTTATGTGGAGGTGGTCCGAGTCGGGGTGGTCAACGCACTCCAAAACCTCGCCAACAACAACACCCTGCAAACCACCCTTGATGGTTTCAATCTTGTGGAGACCCTCCACCTCCAAACCTATATCTGTCAAAATAGCAGACATCTGTTCTGCACTCAAGCCGAAGTCGGCATACTGATTAAGCCAATTATACGAAATATTCATTCTTTTGTTAGTTTTTGTTTGTTCTCTTCTTAATGTTTGAGGGGGAGTTCTTCGCCCTGCAATTTCTATTTTCGGTCTCGCCCCGTTTTTGTTTGTTTTTCTATCTAAGTTTGATATAAGTTTACAGCCCTAAAGGGCTATAAAACTCGCAAATTTAGTAATAAAAATGTGATTCAACAAATTTTTCTCTTTTTGGGTTTTAGAGTAGCTGATTTATTGCCACGAATTGACGGTCAGTAGCGACTCAATGTACGTCCCAAAAGTCGAGATTCGAGGGATGTGCAGAATTTACCACATACAAATCGAAAAAAATTCAATTATTTTACCCAAAACTCTTGACAACGGCTCTTTGAGGTTATATATTTGCAGCGTAAATTCAATGGCTGTACATTATGAAATAGTGGCTAAATACAATTATTCATACAACACAAACCTAAATACCTAATAATTATGCAAGAAAACAACATCATTGAAACATTACGCAACGAGACGGCAAAACTTATGGCTGACCTGAGAGCAGAGCGCAAAGAGCAGGAGGAGAGCTACAAACGCTACTTGGTTAACGGGTGCAATATGCTATCAACACCTTGTGAGAGCGTCGATTCATTGCTTGAACCTATACTCCCGCGTGTGGGGTTGGCAGCCTTGGTAGGCTCGTCGGACTCGGGCAAATCGACCCTGCTCAGAGGGTTGGCTATGGCGGTGGCTTCGGGTGCGGGTCACTACCTCTCGTTTAGGCTCTCTGCACGCCACCACAGAGCTATCTATGTGGCTACGGAGGATGACCAAACAGCTCTCGCACCCCTTATGCACAGACAGATACGCGAACTGATGCTACCGCCCGAGGCATACTCGTCGCTCGACTTCATCTTCGACACAGAAAATCTGACCGAGACCTTAGACCTTGCGCTGAGTAATTCGCCTGCCGACCTTGTGATTATCGACGCCTTTGCCGACCTCTATACGGGACCGATGAACGAGAACAATCGTGTGCGCTCGTTTCTGAACACCTATTCTCAGTTGGCTCATAAGCACTCTACGCTCATTATTTTCCTCCACCACACGGGCAAGCGTACCGAGTCGCTCACCCCATCGAAACACAACGCCATAGGCTCGCAGGGCTTCGAGGCTAAGATGCGACTTGTGATGGAGCTGAGAGCCGACCCCGAGAGACACCACATACGCCATTTGTGTCTGGTCAAGGGCAACTACCTGCCCGCGGAGTATAAGCACGACTCATTCGAACTGAACTTTAGCGAGGGGCTGAACTTCAGCTCTACGGGCGAGCGAGTCCCCTTTGCACTGCTCAAGGATGGGCAGGATAACACCTCCGACGATAGCTTTAACGAACGTATAGAACAGATGCGCAAACTACGCGACGAGGGCAAAACCCTACGAGAGATTGGTCAGCAGTTTGGCATCAGTCCAGCTACGGTTATGAGACAACTCGACAAAATTTAGGTCTGCTTGTTTCATGTTTCGTTTCACGAAAACCCTATGTTTTGATGAAACGAAACAA